>JAAYTP010000051.1 GCA_012518025.1 Clostridiaceae bacterium | reverse complement strand
CTGGACAGCCACCATATTGACAGGGGTTATGAATTCATAGAAAATAAGTTGCAGAGGCTTGGAGCCGATATCAAACGTGTGTGAGGGGAATTCTTATGGAACATGGCAAGGACAGACAACACAGCTTTTTCGCGTTTCTTTCGCGGATGAAGCATATCTATCGATGGAGTCTTATGCGCAATGTGAACCATGAGAACATTCAGGAACACAGTCTCCAGGCGGCGATTATCGCCCACGCTCTCGCCCTTATTAAGAACAGGTATTATGGGGGTTCGGTAAACCCTGAAAAGGTTGCTGTAATAGCCATGTACCACGACAGCAATGAGACCATCACAGGAGATCTTCCCACACCCATCAAGTATTACAACCCGAAGATAAGCCAGGCTTACCGCGATCTTGAGATGGTATCGAGGGAAAAGCTCCTCTCCATGCTCCCCGATGACCTGGCTTCCTTATACAGGCCCATCCTGTTTTATGATGAGGATTCCGAAGAGGGAAGGATTGTAAAAGCGGCCGACAGGCTGTGTGCTTACATAAAATGTATTGAGGAGATCAAGGCGGGCAATGGGGAGTTCGAAAAGGCTAGGATTGCTGTACATAAAAGGCTGATGGAGATGGATTCCCCCGAACTGAAGCATTTCATGGATCATTTCATCGAGAATTTCAACCTTACCCTGGACGAACTGAATTAACTGTCATTGCGAGCGGAGCGGAGTGCAGCGCGGCAAACTCCGACCTCAATAACGAAGAGGGGAATATAATAGGCGGACCGGTTTCTCACTTATTAACCGATCCGCCTAACCTGCCCCTTCATTATCGTGTGGCGAGCAGGGTTTCAAAAAGTAATGCATCTTAGAGTTTCACCCTCGTTCTTTCATAGGATTTAACTGACTTTTTAGGTGGAATCATCCCCTTTACCATAGTATTCTAAAACCTGGTGCTTGTTCCTTATCAACCTCCAATCCAATGTTGGCTTTCTCACTTATTATTTACCAACACAGAAGGGAAAACTAACATTCAAATCCCTGTTCAATCATTTTCCTCTTTCAAATACTGTGCAATTTATCCTATGAACGGGGACGACTTAATCATGACACCGATCAAGCCAGCAGCTTATCCATTTTTTCGACAAATTACCGCCAGTATGTAAAAATCTTCTTGATGCGAACCTGGAGAAAAACAAACATGGATATGCTATAATTATGCCGTAAGTAAGAAATCATGGCTATTGGCGGAGGTTTTTATGAAGGCAGTCATCACAGTATTGGGGCATGACCGTATTGGGATTATCGCATCGGTCACGGGGGTACTGGCCGAGGAAGGTATCAATATACTGGATATCTCCCAAACCATTATGCAGAATATCTTTACCATGATCATGCTGGTGGATCTCAGTAAGATGAAATCCGGGTTCTCAAAGCTGGGCGATAAGCTGGAAAAGGTCGGGGCTCAACTGGGTGTGGAAATCCGCCTCCAAAGAGAAGAGATATTCAACAGCATGCATAGGATATAGGATGAGGATCAGATATGTACAGTAGAAGCGAGATAATAGAAACCATAAATATGATCAGGCATGAGAATCTTGATATACGCACCATTACCATGGGTATATCCCTCAGGGATTGTGCCTGCGAGAGCGTGGAACGGGCAACTCAAAAGATCTATGATAAGATTTGCCGTTATGCTGACAGGCTGGTTCAGACAGGTGAGGATATAGAGCGTGATTTTGGTATCCCTATTATCAATAAAAGGATATCAGTGACACCCATTGCTTTGGTGGCAGAAAGCAGTGATGCAACCGATTATACGCCCTTTGCCAGGGCAATGGATCGTGCGGCGGCCAATGTGGGAGTGAATCTCATTGGTGGTTTCTCGGCCATGGTTCACAAAGGATACACCAAAGGGGACAGGATGCTGATTGACTCCATCCCGGAAGCCCTGGCAGTGACCGACCGTGTTTGCTCTTCGGTGAATGTTGCCACCACAAAGGCGGGCATCAATATGGATGCTGTAATGGATATGGGACGAGTCATCAAGGATTGCGCTGAAAGAACAAAGGACAGGGGAGCCTTTGGTTGTGCCAAGCTGGTAGTTTTCGCAAATGCTCCTGAGGACAATCCCTTCATGGCTGGTGCCTTTCATGGTATTGGAGAGCCGGAATGCGTGATTAATGTTGGCGTCAGCGGCGCCGGGGTGGTTTCAGGAGCTGTGAAATCTCTAGGTGATGCAGACCTTGGCCTGCTGGCAGAGACCATCAAGAAAACGGCCTTCAAAATAACGCGGATGGGGCAGTTGGTAGCACAGGAAGCCTCTGCTCGTCTGAATGTGCCCTTTGGCATTGTGGATCTTTCCCTTGCACCTACTCCGGCCATAGGGGACAGCGTGGCTCGTATTCTGGAAGCGATGGGCCTTGAGCGCTGCGGTGCTCATGGAACCACTGCAGCCCTGGCTCTTTTAAATGATGCTGTGAAAAAGGGCGGGGTGATGGCTTCATCACAGGTGGGCGGACTCAGTGGTGCATTCATACCGGTAAGCGAGGACGCCGGCATGATTGAGGCTGTTAATACAGGAGCCCTTTGCCTGGAAAAACTTGAGGCCATGACCTGTGTTTGTTCGGTGGGACTCGATATGATTGCCATACCAGGCGATACGCCGGCTTCAATAATAGCTGCCATTATTGCCGATGAGATCGCAATAGGCGTTGTAAACCATAAGACAACGGCGGTTCGTATCATTCCCGCTCCGGGGAAGAAGGAGGGTGATATACTGGAGTTTGGCGGGCTGTTCGGAAGCGCTCCTGTAATGCCGGTGAATTCCTTTTCGGCAGAAATGTTTATCAAGAGGGGCGGACGCATTCCGGCACCGCTTCAAAGCCTTAAAAACTGATTCTATCCAAACGCAGCAGTAATTTATGTATGTTTATTGAGATGAAGTCAAGGGTAATAATATTATGTTTTGACAAGGAGAATAGCACAATGGATTTTAAAATCGCAGAAAAAAATGGATTAGTTATTGCGTCAATAGAAGGTCAGATACGCATCTCCACTCAGGACGATTTCATGGAGCACCTGGACAGTCTCTGTGACTCAAAGGGGACTCAGACCGTTCTTTTGGATATGGAGAAGGTATCCTATATGAACAGTGGAGGTATCGGCATAATTATCGATACATTCAAGAAGTTCCGGGACAAGGGGGGGCAGCTGATTCTTTGCGGTCTGATTCCGGATATAAACAGATTGTTCGAGGTTACAAAGCTGAACCGTTTTATTAAAATTTATTCCTGTGCAGATGATGCACTACATACTCTTAAATGCTCTTAGATGAGTATTAGAACCGGGACGGGGTTGCCACAGCGTTGCTACAGCCCCTTCTTTATGTGGCACGGCTGGTTTACCGGACGGGTCAGGAAAACCCGGCACAGCATAATGAATGGATTCCGTCACGGGTGTGACGGGAAGGAATCACTTCCGATATCATGCAGCAAGAGGTGATTTGATGGTAATCAAGCAGTTTAATGTAGGTGATACGGTGGAGATGAAAAAACCGCATCCATGCGGCAGCAAGCTTTGGAAGGTATTGAGAACCGGGGCTGATGTCCGGATCGAATGCTTGGGCTGTAAGCATTCTGTTATGATTGCCAGGGTAAAGTTTGAAAAGAACATGAAGCGTGTTGTCGAGCCGGGCTGAATGGCTCAGATCACTACTTCAGAAGCTCAATAAGTTCCTCATAGGAGTTGAAATCTTTATACAGCTTAAAGCAGGCGACTGAAGCATCTGCCTCAAAGGCAATACGTTCCAGTACCTGGCGGTTGTAGTCGAACTCATTTTGAATTACCACAAAGGTGTGGTCATAGGATACGGCATAGGTATTCTGGAAAAGATCCGATACCATGCGGCAGATTTTGTTCCCGGTAAACGGTGTTGCATCCTTGTCTACCAAGTGAATTATCTCCAGATCAAAATGATATTCCAGGCATTCCTCTATCTGAGCCTTAAGCTCTTGTGTGAACTGTTTCATCACGTCAGGAATG
Organism: Clostridiaceae bacterium; assembly: GCA_012518025.1. Taxonomy (GTDB): domain Bacteria; phylum Bacillota; class Clostridia; order DSM-8532; family DSM-8532; genus Thermoclostridium_A. Next base: position 1,408 of record JAAYTP010000051.1, on the reverse strand, counting down.
TATTCCTGCTTTTTCCTGTCAAGATCTATATATCCATCTAATAATGGAGCCATATGGTTTGCAATGCTTTCAAAGGTCAGGATGTTTTCCTCTTCGCTTAGAAGACTGTTATAGGTTCTGAATATGAAAATGACGCCGATAAGACGGATCTCATAATGCTCAAGGGACATCGGTATAGCCAACAAACCGGCCTTATCCTGCAGGGCATCGCTGATATCATGTCCTATGTATTCTGAAACCAGAGTGGCATCCGACTCGAATATGACCTTGCCCTTCAGCAAGGGCTCCAGCCGGGCAGTAAGGGGTATGATGGTTCCATTAAGAGAATTATCGGTAGCTGCACTAACCAAAAGTTGCCTGTTCTCCGGCTGGTACAGAGCAATCATCCCATTTTCAACCCCCAGAGAAACCGTAAGGGTTTCGTGAGCCAGGTCTATCATCTGCTTACTGGTCTGTGCGCTGTTGATGTTTTTGATGAGAGTATTCAGTGTGATAAGCCTGTCGAGCTTCAGTTCAAGAAGCTTTTTTTGATCGTTGACCACCTTGATCAGCATGGCATTGGACAGGGCAATATAGGTGTAGGAGGCCAGGCTGTCCACCAATTCAAAGGTGCTTTTTTTATAATCAGTTCCCGATATGGTATCGCCCAGGGTCACAAAACCCAGGATCTCGTTGCCCCTGCCGAATATGAAAACGATGTACCTGGCTTTTAAAGCCTCCAATGGCGCAATGCCCTCCTCAAAGAGGGAGGAGAAGTACTCTGCGTCGCTTTCATCAGTAGCATTCACTATTTGTCTGCCCATAATCGCCGTTGCTTCGGGTCTTAGTGTAAGATAGATGGGCGGGGTCGTACTGCCCGCATGAAAGACATCCCTGTATGCCTTGAGTGCATACTTTTCAGATTTTGTGTCGTATAGAAAGAATGCAGTGTTGGCACTTAAGGTGAGTTCTGAGAAAACATCCACCGCCAGTTGGTTCAGTTCATCAAGCCGGTGTTCGGTGAGCATAGCCTTGGCAGACTGGTTTATGGCGAACAGGCTGAATATCTTTTCATCCAGCTCACGATTGGCTGTCTGGAGCTCCATTAGTCTGCTATTGCTTTCAAGGGCATTATTAAAGAGGTTCATGAGGGTTCTGGAGACAGATACGTCATTATCGTTGAAATCTGCCGTCACCCTGCCGGACAACAGAATGAAACCATTAAGGCTGTGCTCCAGCATCAGCGGGATCATCACACTGGCCTCGGTTTTGCTCAGGATGTCGGCTGTAAAATACGCCTCAAGGTTTTGCCTTCCGTTAACCACATTACCCACATAGAGGGCAAAGTTTTTCAGTTGGGGATTTTGAGGGACGGTATAGGGAGCATTGGGCAGGTTTCTGCTGCTAACCTTTCTGTACTGATCACCCT
>JAAYTP010000050.1 GCA_012518025.1 Clostridiaceae bacterium | reverse complement strand
GCATCATATTCAAGCTGACGGGGGGTCTTATGCTGTTGGTTCTCGGACATGGGATAAACTTTGCCATGTCGATATTGGGAGGTTTTGTTCATTCATGCCGTCTACAGTATCTTGAATACTTTTCCAAGTTCCTTGAGGGTGGAGGAGAGGCCTTCCATCCTTTAAAAGCAAAAACGCGATACATTTTGGTCAAACAGGAGGATGAAACACTATGGAGACAAATATGACACTATTCTTTTCACCGACTGCATATGCCTTGCTGGGTGCGGCGATCGCCTTTTTTGTTGCAGCCCTTGGCTCTTCCAAAGGGGTAGGTATTGCCGGTCAGGCAGCCTCCGGTGTAGTTGCGGAGGACCCAAGCAAGTTCGTTTATTCCATGATTTTGCAGGCTCTTCCCAGTACGCAGGCTATTTACGGCCTGGTTATTGCCATATTGATTCTTGGCAGAGTTACCCCTGATATCACTCTTGAGCAGGCAACCATGCTGTTTATGGCAGGTCTTCCAGTTGGATTCGTTGGCTATCTTTCCGGGGTTTACCAGGGCAAGGTGGCCGCATCGGGCATCAACCTTATAGCTAAACGTCCGGAATCTTTCGGTCATGCCATGATTTTTGCCATCAATGTTGAGTTGTTTGCCATTTTCAGCTTTGCGGCATCCTTCTTCATTCTTGGTAAAGTACCGGTATAAGAGATTGCCATTGGGATGCGCCGGGATAGACGTCCGGCGGATTCAATGAAGCGCCTGGAATACTATAATGAATCAGGCAGTTAACAAAGGGGAATTCAGATGACTGGAATTGACAGAATCAAAGCCAAAATTCTTGATGATGCAAGGGGAATTGCTGATGAGAACCTGAACAGGGCGAGACAGGAAGCTGAAAGAATTGTCGCCGAGGCACAGAAACAGGCCCTTCAGGAAACCGAAAATACCAAACAGGCCGCTACGGCGGAAGCCGAAAACATCAGGAAAACAATGGATGCAGTATCCAGCCTTGAGGAAAGAAAGCGCATGCTCAAGGTTCGGCAGGAAATGGTGGAGGCTGCATTTGAGGCTGCCTTTGAGGAAACTCTGAAACTGCCTGTGGATGAGTATGGCAGGTTGATCAAGGGCTTTATCCTTGAATCGGTCCGGGAGGGAGAGGGCGAGATTCTATTCAATGAGGCCGACAGGTCAAGGCTGGGCCTCCAATATGTTGAGGAAATCAACACAAGCCTCAGAGCAGAAGGGAAAACCTCAGTGTTAAGACTCTCCGGTAACACAATCCCCAACAGGGGCGGTTTTGTGTTGAAGTATGGAGATATGGAGATAAACAGCACACTTGAAATCATCTTCAGTATGTTGAGACCTCAGCTGGAGGCAGAGGTTGCTTCGATTCTGTTCAAGGCGTGATACACTGTGATAAGGAGTAGCTATGGCACGGATTTTGGATGAGGATTATGCATATGCCACAGCACGGATACGTGCAATGGAGAACAAACTGATCACTCCTCAGCAATATGAGCGGATGCTGGATGCGTCAAGCGCTGAAGATATTGTAAAGATGCTGGTGGAGCAGGGATATGGGATGGGTGATGTAGATATCTCCCAGCCTGCGGTTTATGTATCGGAGAGGCTTCTTTCCGATGAGATGAAGAAGGCCTATGCCCTGCTAAACGAAATACTGCCCCTTCCTGAGGCTATCACCCTTTTTATGCGCCGCAATGATTACCTCAACGCAAAACTGATACTCAAGGGTAGTTTTCTGGGTAGTGATAATCCCGGGGTATATGCCCATTCAGGCACTGTTGATCCATCCAGGCTCCGCAGCATGATTGTAGACAGAAGCCTGGCTGATCTTCCTGAAGTGTTCAGAAAGGCCATTCTTGAATCTATAGATTACTATGGGCGTTCCGGCGACCCCCAGATGATTGACTTCATCCTTGACAGAGCGATGTATGAAAACATGGAAAGTGACGCCCGTATGATCAAGGTACCCTATATCAGCGAACTGGTGGCACTTCTCCATGACACAGCAAATATCAGGATTTTCATTCGTGCAAAGCTGCTGAATAAGACAAGGGCTTTTATGGAGAGGGCTCTTCTTGAGGGGAGCGGCATAAATAAAAAGTTTTATCTTGATCTTTCCGATAAGCCTTTGGACCAGTTCTTTGAAGCTATTCAGTTCACAGCTCTGTCGGATCTAACTCCAGGGCTGTCTGAGGCTTTCAAAAACAATGAAGGGATCTCCGGCATGGAAAAGATTCTGGATGAATATTTGATGGGCTTTATAAAAAAGAGCAGATATATCGCCATGGGTGTGGAGCCGGTTATTGCCTGGCTGTTTTACAAGGAGGCAGAGATCAGGAATGTAAGGCTGATACTCACCGGGAAAATCAATGGCATTTCCCATAAAATTATTCGTGAGAGGTTGAGGGCATATGCGTAAGGTTGGAGTGATTGGGGAAAGGGACAGCGTTTTGGGATTCAAGGCTGTGGGATTCGATGTGTATCCGGTAATTTCCCGTGAGGAAGCCTCTGAAAGGCTGACCCATCTGGCCGATAGCGGGTATGCCGTGATCTATATAACCGAACAGTTTGCGTCCATGATAACAGAGGATATCGAGCGGTATCGTTTCAGTCGTTTTCCCGCAATTGTGCCCATTCCTGGAAACCAGGGCTCTTTGGGCATTGGAATGAGCTCAGTGAAGAAAAGTGTGGAAAAGGCTGTTGGTGCTGATATCCTTTTCAAGGATTAATAGTTGTGGGGTTCGCCGGATAAAGGAAAGGTGGATCCCATGTTCCGGCAGGGACGATAGGTATTGAAAGCGAGGGATAGTATTGAACGAGGGCAGAATAGTGAAGGTTTCAGGGCCGCTGGTCATAGCTGAAGGTATGCGTGACAGCAACATGTTCGACGTGGTGCGAGTCGGCAAGGAGAATCTGATCGGCGAGATCCTGGAAATTCATGATGACAGAGCCTCCATTCAGGTTTATGAGGAAACATCGGGTCTTGGACCAGGAGCTCCCGTGGTTTCGACCATGGCGCCTCTAAGTGTGGAATTGGGTCCGGGTCTGATTGAAAATATCTTTGATGGCATACAAAGGCCTTTGGAAGCGATGCGTCTGAAAACCGGCGGTAATATTACCAGGGGGATTTCCGTCCCAGCGTTGGACCGGAGCAAAAGATGGCACTTTATTCCCAGAGCCAAAGCGGGAGACCATGTTCAAGCCGGCGATATCATCGGTGTGGTTCAGGAAAACGAGGTGTTTGAGCATAAGATCATGATCCCCTATGGAATAGAGGGAACCCTCATTGATATATTTGAAGGTCAGTACACTATTGAGGATACCATAGCCCGTGTGGAAACCCGGACAGGATCCGGAACCACTAGGGTCCATGATCTCACCATGATACAAAAGTGGCCTGTGCGGCGGGAGCGTCCATATAAGGAAAAGATGGCACCGGGTGAGCCTCTCATAACCGGGCAGCGCATCATCGACACCCTTTTCCCCATAGCCCTGGGCGGCGTAGCTGCAATACCCGGACCCTTCGGAAGCGGGAAAACCGTAGTGCAGCATCAGTTGGCGAAGTGGGCCGCAGCGGATCTTGTGGTTTATATAGGATGCGGCGAGCGCGGTAATGAGATGACCGATGTTCTTATGGAGTTTCCGGAACTTAAGGATCCTCGAACCGGTAAATCCCTCATGAAGAGGACGGTTCTCATAGCCAATACCTCGGACATGCCGGTTGCCGCCCGTGAGGCGTCTATCTATACAGGTATTACTATAGCTGAATACTTCAGAGATATGGGATATAGTGTTGCTCTTATGGCTGACTCCACTTCCAGGTGGGCAGAGGCTCTTCGTGAGATGTCGGGGCGTCTTGAGGAAATGCCCGGTGAGGAAGGCTACCCGGCTTACCTCTCCTCCCGTCTGGCTCAGTTCTACGAAAGGGCGGGCAAGGTAAAGACTCTCTGTTCCGGGGAACGCATTGGATCATTGAGTGCCATTGGTGCGGTTTCACCTCCGGGCGGCGATATATCTGAGCCCGTAGCCCAGGCAACCCTGAGAATTGTCAAAGTCTTCTGGGGACTGGACTACAACCTGTCTTACAGGAGGCATTTCCCGGCTATCAACTGGCTTATAAGCTACTCTCTCTATGAGGAAAGGCTGAGGGACTGGTACACTGAAAACGTGTCCAGGGATTGGGTCAGGCTTACCGGGGATATGATGCGCATTCTCCAGGAGGAAGCAGAACTGGAGGAAATAGTTCAGCTTGTAGGCGTGGATGCCCTTTCACCAATGGACAGGGTAACCCTTGAGGCTGCCAGATCCATTAGGGAGGACTATTTGCAGCAGGATGCCTTCAATGACGTTGATACCTATTCGACACTGAACAAACAGTTGCGCATGCTCAGGCTGATCATGAACTTCTATTACAAGGCCAGGGATGCGGTCAGTGCCGGAGCGAGAATAAATGAGATATTCAGCCTGCCCATCAGGGAAAGGATTGGCAGAGCCAAATTCGTTCCTGAAGAAAAGGTGAACCAGATCTACGACGATATGGAGAAGGATTTGGAGACCCAGATGGATGCACTGACAGCAAAGGAGGATAGCTGATATGCTTAAGGAATATCGTTCCATCGCAGAGGTTGCCGGCCCTCTGATGCTGGTCAGAGGTGTTGAGGGTGTGACCTTTAACGAGTTGGGAGAGATAGAACTTGCCAACGGTGAGATCCGGCGCTGCAGGGTGCTGGAAGTGGATGGCAGCAATGCTCTTGTTCAGCTTTTTGAAAGCGCCGCAGGCATCAATGTGGCCACTAGTAAGGTACGTTTTCTGGGAAGAAACCTTGAACTTCCCGTATCCCCGGATATACTGGGCCGTGTTTTTGACGGATTGGGCAGTCCCATCGACGGAGGTCCGCCCATCATCCCCGATAAGAGGATGGACATAAATGGCCTGCCCATGAACCCGGCAGCCCGTGACTATCCCAATGAGTTTATCCAAACCGGTGTTTCAGCCATTGACGGTCTGAATACCCTCGTAAGGGGTCAGAAGCTTCCCATATTCTCGGGATCGGGTCTTCCCCATGCCCAGTTGGCTGCCCAGATCGCACGTCAGGCAAAGGTTTTAGGAACAGAAGGCAGGTTTGCCGTAGTCTTCGCCGCCGTGGGTATAACCTATGAGGAGGCTGACTACTTCATCACCGACTTTAAAAAGACGGGGGCAATCGACCGTGCGGTACTGTTTATGAATCTTGCCAATGACCCGGCAGTGGAACGTATAGCAACCCCCAGAATGGCTCTTACAGCCGCTGAGTATCTGGCCTTTGACCAGAATATGCATGTCCTTGTAATCATCACAGATATAACCAACTACGCTGAAGCCCTCCGTGAGGTATCGGCAGCCCGTAAGGAAGTGCCGGGACGCCGTGGTTATCCGGGTTACCTATATACCGACCTGGCAACAATCTACGAGAGAGCAGGCCGGATGCGGGATAAGGATGGCTCCATCACTCTGATACCCATCCTGACCATGCCTGAGGACGATAAAACCCATCCCATCCCCGATCTGACAGGATATATCACTGAGGGTCAGATCATCCTCAGCCGTGAGCTGTACAAAAAGGGGCTGACTCCGCCCATAGATGTTCTTCCTTCCCTGTCCCGTCTGAAGGATAAGGGTATTGGAGCCGGGAAAACCCGTGAGGATCATGCTAACACCATGAATCAGCTGTTTGCTGCTTATGCCCGGGGCAAGGAGTGCAAGGAACTGGCCTCAATCCTGGGTGAAGCGGCTCTTACAGATGTTGACAAATTATATGCGAAGTTTGCAGATGAGTTTGAGAAGCGCTATGTTTCACAAGGCTACAATACCGACAGATCCATTATCGAAACCCTGGATCTTGGCTGGGAGCTTCTCGATATCCTTCCTGTATCGGAGCTTAAGCGCATAAAGAGCGAATATATCAAGAAGTATCATCCCAGGAAGGAACAGCTGCAGGATATGGAGTGGTAAGCAAATGGCCAGACTCAATGTAAACCCCACCCGTATGGTGCTTACGGGTTTGAAAAAAAGGCTTAGAACGGCCAGGCGCGGCCATAAGCTGCTTAAAGACAAGCGGGACGAGCTCATGAAGAAGTTCCTGGAGATTGTTCGGGAGAATCGCAGGGAGCGGGAGATCGTGGAACAGCTGCTAATGGATGTGCATTCCCGCTTCATTATGGCTCGTGCCCTCATGAGCAATGAAATGCTGGAAGAGGCGCTCATGTTCCCCAAGCGGAGAGCATCTCTGAACACATCCACCCGGAACATCATGAGCGTGGACGTTCCGGTGCTTGAGTTCACCACTGAGGGAACCGGTGATGAAGATATCTTTCCCTATGGCTTTGCCAATACCTCCGGTGAACTGGACGGGGCCATTCAGGCTCTTTCAGAGGCGCTGCCCCATATGCTCAGGCTGGCAGAGCTGGAAAAGTCCGCACAGCTTCTCTCCGATGAAATAGAGAAGACCAGGCGCCGTGTCAATGCGCTGGAGTATGTACTCATTCCCAATTTGGAAGATACCATCAAGTATATCATCATGAAGCTTGATGAGAATGAGCGGGGCAATCTCACCCGCCTGATGAAGGTGAAGGATATGATGCTGGAACAGGTCAGGCAGCAGCACCTGGAAAGAGATGGGCTAATGCAGGAATAGGCATTATGCCGTATGATAAGGGGAGACCTTTCCTGTAAGTTGTTCGGTCTGTCAGGCCATGATATAATATCCATTAAATAGTATTGCGAGGAGAACCATGCCAAGGGTAGCAAGAAAAAAGAGCGAAAGCGGAATATATCATGTCCTTCTGCGGGGAAAAAACGGGCAGGATATCTTTCGTGACGACGAAGATAATGCCAGATTTCTTGATACTCTTTATCTGTGCAAGGAAAAGAGCGGGATAGAGGTCTATGGCTGGTGCCTGATGAGAAATCATGTTCATCTGCTTATTAAAGAAGGAAGCGAGAACCTGTCCAACACCATTAAGCGTCTCACAGTCAGTTATGTATGGTACTATAATTCGAAATATCAAAGTAAGGGTCCTGTTTTCCATGATCGATTCAAAAGTGAGGTTGTGGAGCAGGATTTTTATTTGATGACCCTTATACGCTTCATTCACCAGAACCCTGTAAAGGCCGGGCTGGTAGGATATCCGGGCAAGTGGAAGTGGAGCAGTTGCAGACCATATTATGGTTTTCCCGGCTATCCCGACGGTCTCTTGGATGAGAATATGGTCCTTTCAATGTTTGACGACGATAACGATCTTGCTAAAAGGCTGTTCATCCAGTATAACGAGGAGGAAAGTCAGGACTGGTGCATGGATATAACCCGCCCGGGGCGCTTGTCCGATGAAGATGCTGCCCAGGCGATAAAGCAAGTTACCGGCTATTATGAGTTCTCTCAGATCAAAGACCTGCCCACATCGGAGCGAAATGCCATTTTAAGAAAGATCAGGGCCATTGACGGAATATCCTTAAGACAGGCGGCACGGATTATTGGTGTTTCCCATGTCCTGATCCACAGGGCATGAGCCGTTCACCATTCGTTTTTTCTTCTGCTATTGTCTTGTAAAACCTTTGGAATTCCATATTGTTACCTTACCATTACAGTTTCCTTAAAACACCGGATAAACCGGTAGGAAGCTGTTTTTTTCTGCTAAAATGAAAGGCAGGGAATCCCAAAAACCATACACAGGAGAAATGATATGAAGAACTTGGCGAGGGTTTTTATTGTCGTCTTATTGATCATCTCTATAGCCTGCCCCGCATTTGCGGCAGAGACTGCTTTTTTAAGCCGATCTGGCAAAAGCGATTTTCGTGGGCTATGGGTATCAACGGTTGTGAACATTGATTATCCTGTCAAGCCGACCACCGATCCTGAAACGCTGAAAAAGGAAGCCATAAGGATCTTGGATCTGGCACAGGATACTGGTTTTAATGCTGTGTTTCTCCAAGTGAGGCCTACTGCCGATGCATTCTATAAATCCCAGATCTTCCCATGGTCTAAATATCTTACCGGGAAACAGGGCGTTGCACCGGCCGGAGGTTTTGATCCTCTTGAATTCTGGGTCACCGAAGCCCACAAGCGGGGACTGGAGCTTCACGCATGGATCAATCCCTATCGAGTGACCAAGAAAGAGGCAGGCCAGCCCGCCCATGATTTTGCTTCGCTGGCATCCAATAATCCTGCTGTTCTTAACCCCCAGTGGGTGGTTAAGCACTCCGACGGCAACCTCTACTTTGATCCTGGGCTTCCCCAGGTGAGGCAGCTCATCATTGACGGGGTACTTGAAATTATTCGCAACTATGATGTGGATGGCATCCACTTTGATGATTATTTTTATCCTTCAACCACTTTCAATGACCAGACCACTTACAATAAATACAGGATTTCTGGCCAGAGCCTTGACGACTGGCGCAGGGAAAACGTGAATACCCTGATCCGGGATTGCTACAAGGCAATTAAGGCAGCCCGGAGCAGTGTCAGGTTCGGTATCAGTCCCTTTGGAATATGGGCTAATCGTTCATCCAATCCAAAGGGCAGCGATACCAGCGGATTCCAGTCCTACTCAGGCCACTACGCCGATTCCCTGAAATGGGTGAAGGATGGCATCATAGACTATATCGCACCACAGCTTTACTGGAATATCGGATACTCTGTTGCCGATTACAGCAAGCTGCTTGCCTGGTGGAAGAACGCTGTCTCAGGAACCGGGGTTGATCTCTATATCGGGCAGGCAGCATATAAGGCTGGTGACTCCAACCCGTCAAGCCCATGGTATGGCACACAGGAGATTGTCAGGCAGCTTGAACTTAACTCCACCGTGGAGGAGGTCAAGGGAAGCATCATGTTTACCTACAATTCCCTGGCCAACTACCCGGCCCTGACTGAAGCCATAAAAGAAGTCTATTCAAAGTGGGATCAGATGGCGGGCCAGATCAAGGTCAGTGTATCAAGACCTTCTTCCAACATCTCCACAAGCCTTGATAAGTACTATATCAACGGTGCGTCGGATCCCGACAAACCACTGTTCTTGAATAATATTCCTATCCTTGATCGGTCTGAGCAGGGATATTTTGGGGTTCTTGTGCCGCTGCAGCCGGGTGAGAACAGCTTCACATTCTCCCAGGCAGGATCATCTGTAACTCGTGTGATCACTAGAACTGTTCCTTCCGGATCAGGGAAAATGAGCAAGGCCGAAATCATTCCGGCATCCACATTCCCGAGATCACAATTTTACGGGATGCCGGGTGAGACAATAACACTTTCCTGTCAGGCTCCCGCCGGATCCAGCGTAAAGGTACAGCTGGACGGCAAAAGCTACAATATGAAGCAAACAACCCCCACGCCCGGTGGAACCGGAATTCATACCGCTACCTTTACCTATGAGTATACACTGCCCACTTATACAGGAACCCCAAGAATTGTCGATCTGGGTGTTCCGGTGTATACCATGGATTACAAAGGCGTGGCCAGCACCCAAAACGGAGGGGCACGAATCGGCGTTATAATGAAGGGCACACCCTACTACGCAGAGGTGAAGGCATCCATGGCATATACCTTCAATGAGCCGTCATCAACCAATGGGGGGATACACCAGCTCTATTCCGGAATGGTGGATTCCATCACAGGGATGTCCGGTAGTTATGTCCGCCTGTCTTCCGGGCAGTGGATCGGCAAGAGTGATGTGAATATTTATGAACCGGGATTCAAGCTTGAACCCGTTATCAAAAATATGGAATACAAGACCGGAAACGTCTGGGATACACTGAGGCTTGAGACCACATTATCTCCGGCAGCTTTTGCCTCCTTTGATGGAACTGATTTAACGCTCACGGTTTCGGCTTCTTCCACGGCTTCTGTACCACAGTTGCCTGCTAACGCCCCCATATCCTCTTTTGACATCTCTAAGAATGGTGGCAGCGGGACTAGAATTACCCTCAACATAAAGCCGGGTGAGACCTTGGGAGGGTACTACGTGCAAAAAACTGAAACCGGTCTGGAACTGAAAATCAGGCGTAAGGCTGTGGTGAAAAATCAAAGCCAGCCCCTTGGAGGCATAACCATCATTCTGGATCCTGGACACGGTGGCACCGACCCGGGTGCAATCGGACCCTTGGGATGGGCTTATGCTGAAAAGGATATAAACCTCAGCCTGGCTCGCAAACTACAGTCCGAACTTGAGTCATTGGGGGCCAGGGTATACCTTACAAGAGATAGTGATATTAACCTATCCCTGGATGACAGGCTCTTGATGTCCAGGCTGATGCTTCCGGATCTGTTCATTTCCCTTCATGCCAACAGCATGCCGGATAATGTTGACATATCCAAGGTGGATGGATTCTCGGTATGGTACAGGGAACAACTGGCCGCACCCCTGGTTGAGATGCTGTATGATCATGTTACAGGCTCTTTGAACCGCACCGGAAAAGGGATGCATGTTCGTAATTTCTATGTCACACGGGGTACCTGGGCTCCGTCCATCCTTCTGGAGACCGGATTTGTTCCCAATCCCCAGGAGTTTGAATGGCTGACAGACGAAGAAGAACAGACCCGTCTGGCAAAGAATATCGCCGAGGCCATAACCGCATATTTTCGAAAATAGACTGACAGAATAAAAGGCAGCAATGGCAGGGATGCTTTCCCTGCCATTCTTTTTAAATCCGGCAAGACAGACTTTTATATTATTCACAGTTGTAGTATGATCTTAAGAAAAACACGAAAGGCTCTGGCATGGATATGGATATGATCAAATTTGTGAAGAATGATAAATTTGCACATTTCATAGGTCTTAAGCTTGTAACCGTCGAGCCCGGATACGCTGTTGTTCAAATGGAGGTTCAGCCCCATCACCTCAATGGGGTGGGCTTAGTACAGGGAGGTGCTATATTCACCCTGGCAGATTATGCCTTTGCCGCAGCTTCCAACTCAAAGGGCAGCGCTACCCTTGGCATCAGCGCCAATATTTCATTTTTCAGGACTCCAAAGGGTAGGCTCCTGACTGCAAAGGCAAAAGAGGTATCCTCCACCAACAGGCTCTGCTCTTATAATGTGGATGTCTTGGATGAAGACAATGAACTCATTGCAAGGCTTACAGCTACCGGCTATATGAAAAAGGATAAGGTCTGACTGGGGAGGGCACAGCTGGATTTGGAAGCTTTGCCCTGTATGAAAAATCTCTGGGGACGCAAAATATTGGGGAGGCATTCTTTTTGTAGAGTGCTTCCCTTTTTGCTTTGCCGGATGTGGCATGGAAGAAGTCAGAATGTCACGGGTGATGGATTGAAAAGAAGCAGTGGCAATCTCGTTTTTATTCTCTTACTCTTGTTTTCTCTCATTATCCGGCTGATTTTGGCCGCCAGCGTACACGGATATGATGGAGATCTGGATTATTACAGGGGATGGGCCGAGGCAGCAGCCCAGGATTTTTTTCTGGTATATGGAAGCGGTAATGTGGATTACCCGCCCCTGTACCTCTATATCCTGCATTACATCGGCAAGGTGCTGCTGAAACTGAATTGGGCACCCGACTCAATCTTTGGGATTATCCTGATCAAAATGCCCGCCATTCTGGCGGATATTCTTTCGGGCATACTGGTCTATATGGTCACCGCCAGGCGGATGTCAAAGAAAACGGCCTTGATCCTCTCCGGGTTGTACCTGTTCAATCCTGCCATACTGGTCAACTCTGCCATGTGGGGGCAGACCGACGGTATAATGACTCTGCTTGTGGTGGTGGGGCTCTTAGGGCTCTACCACGACAGGGTAATGGTTTCAGCCTTCTTCTTTACATGTGCTTGTCTGATGAAACCCCAGGGATTCATTTTTCTCCCGGTACTGTTTTTGGAACTGATTCGTAAAAAGAGCCTGAAGAAGTTTCTCCTTTGTATGGCCACAGGACTGTTTACTGGCTTTTTAATCATTCTGCCTTTTTCGTTGTGGAGGGATGTTTGGTGGATTGTCAGGCTCTTTGCAGGGGACTATTCAAAGTATGCATATGCATCTCTCCATGCCCATAACCTCTTTTCCCTGGTGGGAGGCGATATGGTCAGGGATAATACTATGTTTTTGTTCATGCCCTATAGGACGTGGAGTTATCTTTTAACCCTTGTGGTACTGGGATTCTTTCTGTACCTTTACATTAAATCCAACACTGAAAACCGAATTTTTTTAGCTGCTCTTGTCTTGCAGGCTGGAGTATTCATGTTCACAGGACGAATGCATGAAAGATATCTGTATCCTGCCGTCATGCTCCTGATCATGGTGTTCATCTATTGCAGGGACAGGAGGATATTCGGTTTTTTTGCACTCCTTAGCCTTACAGTATTCATCAATCAGTTTGCTGTGCTCTTTTACGTCAGTTATAAAGATGTCATGCCCTTCGTTGTTCCCGCCTTTAACATAACAACCCGGATCTTTTCGCTGATAAATCTTGTGGCGGTGGTCTGGCTGTTCGTGGTATCCCGTGATGTTTTGCTGAGGGACAGGGTGATGCTTGGTACTGCCGATGACTGGCAATAGACATCAGGTCTTTGATGTTATCCCGCTTAATAGTATAATGTGGGTGAAATGATTTTCGAGGACGTGTAACAAATGAAAACAATTGTATTGACGGGCGGGGGTACATCGGGGCATGTAACTCCCAATATCGCGCTCATTCCTGAACTTAAGGCGTTGGACTACCATATAGAATATATTGGCTCAAAAAACGGCATGGAAAAGCAACTGATCGAAGCCGAGGGCATTCCCTACCATGGCATCAGCGCCGGTAAACTGAGAAGATACCTGAGCCTCAAAAATCTCAGCGATATGTTCCGGGTTGTGGGGGGACTCAGGCAGTCGGTTTCCCTTATGAGAAAAATCCAGCCCCGTGTGGTGTTCAGTAAGGGCGGATTTGTTTCCTGCCCAGTGGTATGGGCTGCCTGGCTGTGCAGGATTCCGGTTGTCATCCATGAGTCCGATATCACTCCCGGCCTGACCAACAAACTCTCCATGCCCTTTGCCAAAAGGGTCTGCTATACCTTTCCGGAATCAGAAAAACACATCCCACAGAAGAAGGGTGTGCTGACGGGTATCCCCATCAGAAAGGCCCTCCTTGAGGGGAATAGAGCCACGGGTCGCATGATATGCGGTTTTGAGGATACCAAGCCTGTTTTATTGGTCATAGGCGGAAGTCAGGGAGCGGTACGGATAAATGAAGCCGTCAGAAAAAGTCTGAGCAGACTGGTGAAGGATTTTAACATCTGCCATATATGCGGCAAAGGCAATGTGGACGAGCAATATCAAAGTGTCAGGGGATATAAGCAGTTTGAATATATCAGGGATGAACTATCCCATCTTTTTGCCCTCTCGGACATCATAATATCGAGAGCAGGGGCCACAACCATCTTTGAGCTTCTTGCCCTGAAAAAGCCAAACCTGCTGATTCCTTTATCAAAGCAGGCCAGCCGAGGCGATCAGATTCTGAATGCTGAGTCCTTCAGAAAACAGGGCTTCAGTATGGTTCTGCCAGAGGAGGAATTGAACCCCGATACAATGGTGGATCGTGTTAAGACCCTATATGAGAACCGGCAGGAATACAAAAAGGCCATGGCAGGATACGGCCAGAGTAACGGAACACATGAGGTTATTAAGATACTGGAAGAAATCTGACATTCGCTTAGTTAGACACAGAAGGAGAGAGCATTGAGTATTAAAGCAGTTATTTTCGATCTGGACGGAACTCTGGTGGACTCCATACAAGGAATATCCTATTCACTGAATATGATGCTGACCGAAAACGGGTTCCCTGTCCACAGTATAGAAGAATGCAAGAGGATGGTAGGCAATGGTTTCATAGAACTGGTGAGGTGTGCTGTCCCCGAAGGACAGAGGAGTAATGAAGAGATAAGTATATACCTCTCACGATTGCGGGCTGTGTATGAGCAACACTGGGGTTATGGCATGTATGTCTACCATGGTATTGAGGAATTGCTTGAGTATCTTCAGACACACCAAATAAGTTTTGCCATCGATACCAACAAAGACGAGGGGGTGGCGAAGAAAATTGCGGCTCATTTCTTCCCGCGTTTCACTTTTTTCCGGGTTTCAGGAACCACCCCGCAGATGCCTAAAAAACCCGACCCCGCCAGGGCACTAAGAATCCTTGCAGATCTGAATCTTTCACCTCACCAATGTCTGTACCTAGGCGACAGTGAGGTGGATATCTTAACGGCAAAGAACGCAGGATTTCTTCCTGTCGGCGCATCCTGGGGGTTCCGGGGGGTGGAGGGTCTGACCCGGGCAGGAGCCGAAAACATCATTCATAAACCCATGGATCTTATCCATTACCTGGGGTAGGAGGATCAGCCGGGCTATGTTAGTCGTATAGCAGTATAACAGCCATGAGAACCAGGTCTTCGGTGCCAGTATTCTCTATGGAATGATATGCTCCATTGCCGGTGATTACAGCATCGCCGGGGCGAAGGGTCTGGACATTGCCATTATCGTCCACGGTTCCACTGCCGCTGAGGATATAGTAGATTTCTTCCTCCCGGTCATGGCTGTGGGCTCCGATGGAAGAGCCCGGTTCAAGGGTAACCCGTGCAAACAAACGGCACTTTCCAGATAGTTCATCCTGGGTAAATATATGCTGGAGCTGTATTGTACCATTTCCGCCCCTCATTCGTTCCCGGATTTCCTTTGCCATATCTTCCATTCTCTTGAGCATATACAATTAACCTCCTCCGGACTTAATGTTTCTTCAGATCTGTTTTCTCCAAATGCTCTCACAAGCTGTGATCTCACAATAGCGGCCCCATAGCCTATGAGGCCGCCGCCGAATGAGTTGAAGCTAATATAAGCCGTTCTTCTCTCCGGGGTGCAGACTCGTACTGAAGATTTATGAGGGAGATATTGATGCCAAATCAGGCAGCCCCGCCTGTGGCATGGGTCAGCATCAGCGAAACTATCAGGAAGGGGCTTTCCTCAAGTAAAAGAATCCATATATACCGGATGGTATTTTATAGTTTCATGAATTGTTCAATGTTCAATGTGAAGACAGTGGCACCGCCCACATTGACTTCAACGGGCATGGCGAGATTGAATGCGCCAAAGCTCCCCGGCAGTTTCTCCGGAGCAATCATCCTGCGCCTGCTCTTACAGGTTTCCTTGATGATGGTCAGGGCGCGATCCAGCTTATCATCGTCAGTGGCTATTAAGAAGGTGGTATTGCCGCTTTTTAGGAATCCTCCGCTGGAACATAGCTTGGTTGTGCCAAAGCCTTCCTTGTTGAGGTTGTCAGCGAGTATATTGCTGTCCTCATCGCTTACTACCGCAAAGATCAACTTCATAACCATACCTCCCCTATGATATAGCGGGCTGAACCCGCTCTTCCAATACACTGCTGAATGAAGCCTGATTTCTATGGCAATATATTGTTTTCCACACTTCAATTATATGTGATTCCATGCGGTTATTCAAACAAATTCAAGCTAAATCAGGCCGGTACTCCTGATGCCTTCTTCCCATGGGACGATGGGCAGAATGATCTCGCGGCCGTTGAGATAATCCAGGTGCGAAGCCCCTTTTTGAAATTCAAATTTCAGCTTATAGGAGAAAAGAGCCTGTTTTTTTAGCCTGAGAGATCGGTTTATGTCAGTGATACCGTATTTGGCGTCACCCAGTATGGGATAGCCCAGCCAGGCCAGATGGGCGCGTATCTGATGGGTTTTTCCTGTAACCAGTTCAACCTCCAGGAGAGAGTAGGGATTCACGGCTTTTAGTAGGCGGAACCTTGTGACTATTCTTACAGAACCATGAACCGGCCTCTCAAATATCTTAACGCGGCTGTTTTCTGCGTATTTTTTCAGAAATGCCTCATATTCCGCCTCTTTCTCCCTGGGGATGCCATGGGTGCAGGCAAGATAGTATTTTTTTATCTCATGGTTTCTGAATTTGTCCTGCATGATCTTTAGAGTTTTATCGTCTTTGGCAAGGATTACAAGCCCGCCTGTGTTTCTGTCAATCCGGTGGCAGAGAGCGGGAAAACCCGGCTTGAGCACCTGACCATCCTTCCTGTCTGCCGCCATGGCCTGCAAGTATTGATCCAGTACAACCCCTTCCCGGTTATTGTCCTGATGAACGGGGATGCCCTGGGGTTTGGATACAACCATGATGTATTCATCCTCATAGGGGATTTCGATCCGGATTTTTGAATTTTCTCTTTTTTCTGTGTCAAGATACTCATCGGGTATGAAGATCTCCACAAGGTCGCCTGTGTGCAGGAAAAAATCATTTCTGACCCGTTTACCGTTAACACGGATATTCCTCTTTCGAAAGGCTTTGAAAAAGGCAGAGGCAGGCACCCCGGCAAACCGGTCAATCAGAAACCTGTCTATGCGTTTTTGGTCATCCCCGCTTTCTACGATTATCCTTCGCATATTACTCCGTTTCAGGATATGTGGACTGGGTCAGTCTCATAACACCCCTGCGCACCTTTCGCGGCAGCATCTGATAAGTGCTTCGGTGAATCTTGTAGTCCTTAATCAGATCATTCCCGTTATAGACTTGAATATATGTATCCACCACAGCCCCATCCATGCCATCTTCCATGACCACTTCCAAACCTTCAGCCAGCTGCGGATCGTCTATGTACTGGGTTGATGATTTTGTAACGCTGATCACACGGGAAACCAGCCTCACCTTCACCTCCGGGTACAGGTTGGTTCCAACAATACTGAAGGTCAGGACATTGCTGTCCGAAACCTGGGCATCGATCCTGACGGGATAATTGGTGGTGTTTTTAAACCTTAAGTCTGCATATCCATAGGATACTGCAGCATCCATCCCCAGCGGGACATAACCTACAGTAAACATATGGTTGTGGCGTTCGGTGACCGTCAGGTTGGCCAACAGAGCCGCATCATAGAGGGTGGTGGACACCTGGCAGATCCCGCCGCCGTAGCCATCCCTCACCTCACCCTCGCTGTAAATATGGGCAATGGTGTAGCCTTTTTGAGGTGTTCTTGGCCCCACTATCTGGTTGAAGGAGAATTCCTCCCCCGGAAAAAGAACAGTGCCATCTATGGCTGTGGCAGCAAGCCGTATATTGATGCCCCTGTTTCTGTTGTTGGGTGTGTTGGTGGTGAAGCTGGTGCTTGTAGAGGACAGAATATCCCTAAACAGAAGGGCTTCCAGATCCCTTGTTTTTACATCTGGCTCGGTTACATGTACGGGCAGGGGTATTTCTTCATAGATTTTTAGTTCCCTTTCCTCCAGGCGGTTCACAATACTCCTTAATTCAGCCTTATCTATGGTTCTGCCGTTTATCTGGGGCTTAACAGCTGCTGATCCGTCATCACATTTGATGATTTCCGCATCGGCAGGATCCTGGATTATGGCATCATACACCGTATCAATATCAATTTTTGGAGGCGTTATTTCTCTGAGGGGAATGTAGATATATGCTGTTTTCATATCCTGAACCGATTCAAGAATCTTGCACCTGAGAAGTTCCTTATCAATCTCCCAGCCCGATACACCTGCACAAAGGGTTGCCTGATCCCCCATAATAACAACCTTGGGAACAGTTACATCTGTCTTGAAATAACGGTTAAGATCTTCAATAACCGTATCGAGCTGTGCTTCATCGGTTTCAAGAGCCAGAGGAATCCGAACCGGGTTCTTGTTCAGCCTTGAGATCTCAATCAATCTGCTGAGGAAGAAGCCCTCCCTTCCCACGTTCAGAGCCTGTTCCTCCATACTTTCCATATTTATGGAAACTCCAATATCCTTATAGCTGAGCTCCCTTTCAAAATTCTCTGTGAAAAATACCAGGTTGGCTCCATCAAGGCATGTTTCGTAGCGTTCTCTGATATAACTACGCAAATCAGACGGGCTCATGCCGCTAACATCATAGCCGTTGATAAATACCCCGTTATAAACATTGGGGTTATCAAGGATGGAGTTCATAAGAAAAAAGGCTGCCATAAACAGAACCACCACAAGCATGGCAGCAACCAAAAGCTTCAACAGCTTTTTCGTTTTTAAATGTGGATCCCCGAAACGCTGCAGTATCAGGTTCAATTTCTTAAATTCCATGGATCACCGACCAATGTTTATCTGACATACTCTATTCTATTAAATCAACTACCACACTAATTCGTCAACTAAACTTCTAATAATGGGGGTAGGACCAGGATACTTACTGTTAAAAAAATCATAGCTGTGTGATATACTTAAAGAAAAAATACAGAACATGGAACATAAGAAAAATGCATTTGTGGTACTAATCAGGGGTGCTGTGTCAGCAGGGAGGGTTTATTATGGCATTTTTCCGTAAGAGGAAGAATACTGGCAAGAAATTTGAAAAGCCTGAAGAAGAAATGTATCCCTATATAGACAAGTCCATACTGAGACAGAATAACATTTCGCGCCTGACCATCGATGAAAGGTGGACCAAGCTTTTTTCCAACCTGCCCATGAGTCCGATTATAGAAAAACTGCAAAACGAAATGAATGAGCTCATCAAAAAAGAGGCGATGCTGAAGCAAGAGCAGGAGAATCTCGATCCCAACAAGAAAATGCTTATGAAAAAGATAATAAGCCTTACAAAGGATGCCTTTGAAGAAAACGATGACTCAGCCAAGTCAGAACTTAAGAAATGCAGGAAGAATATAGAGAAAATCAACGAGAGGATGGACAAGATCTTTGAGGATATTGAAAAGACTCATGACGAGCTTCGGGAGGCCAATGTGAGACTCCTCAACGAGACAGTTGAATATATCTTCTCCACACTAAAAGGCAACAAGGAACGGGCTGAGACCATAACCCGGGAGCTTGAGCTTATCAGGCAAAGAGAGAATGCTCTGAAGGAGGAATTGGACTCCATAAATCTGGACTGGACCTCTTTTGCGGTACATTTTACCGAGCTGTTGGGAACCGATCTGGTTAAGAGGCTTGAGAGCCAATATGGGCTGGAGGGTTTGAAGAATGAAACTGATAACTCCGGAGCAGATGCGGATAATTGATCAGGAAGCCATAGAAAAGATAGGCATTCCCGGTGTGGTACTCATGGAAAATGCCGCCTTCCATGTCTCCATGAAGGCAGCGGAAATACTTAATCAGAGAAATGGCCGCCTGGTCCTTGTAGTGGCAGGAGCCGGCAACAATGGAGGCGACGCTTTTGCTGTTTCCAGGCACCTGCTTTCCATGGGCTATTGGGTTTCTTTATACATGCTTTCCTCTCTGGAATCCCTAAAAGGTGACGCAGCTATTAATGCCAATATCCTTAAAAACATGGGCTTTACCATTGAACTTTTGGAACCTGCCAATCTGGACAGATTCTGCGAAAGCTGTATGGAAGCTGATCTGGTAATTGACGGCTTATTTGGGACAGGACTGAGCAGGGATCTTGAGGGCATTGCCCTTGAAGTTGTTGATATAGTCAACCAGTATTCAGGATGTACTCTTTCCATCGATATACCCTCGGGCATTGACGGGCTTACTGGAAGGATATGCGGCAGTTGCGTCAAGGCTGATTATACGGTAACGTTTTTCCTGCCGAAGGTGGGTATGGTTCAGTATCCGGGAGCAGCTTATCTTGGAGAGCTTACTGTTGCCGATATCAGCATACCCTATGCCCTGGCCGATGATATGGAAATGTTCGATTTAACCGATGGCGGCATGGTTTCAAATATTCTGCCGCCAAGGCCTGAGGACGGGCACAAGGGGACCTTTGGCAAGGTTCTGGTAATTGCCGGATCCTATGCAATGCCCGGTGCAGCCATCCTTTGTGCCCAGTCGGCATACCGTATGGGGTCAGGCCTTGTAAAACTTGCTGTACCGAGGGAGATTGTTCCTGTTCTCGCCGCCAGGGTGACCGAGGCGGTCTATGCTCCAATGGAGAGCCGTAACGGGCATATTGTCCACACTGACAGTGCTCTTCTCAAGGAGCTTCTGGATTCTTGCGATTCCGTTCTGGTAGGGCCGGGGTTGTCCTGCAATGAGGATACCCGTGAGTTGGTTCATCAGGTGATAGATCTGTGCCGAAAACCTCTGGTTTTGGATGCAGATGCCCTCAATGTAATAGTTTCTGATACCGAAGTTTTAAGCCGGCTTAAATGCGAAGCCGTAATAACCCCGCATCCGGCTGAAATGGCCAGACTTCTGGGTACCGATACAAAAAGTGTCCAGTCCGACCGGATAGGTGCAGCAAAGGCCTTTGCAGAAGAATATGGACTCACAGTGGTGCTGAAAGGTGCCGGCACTGTCATAGCCGGACCCGACGGCAGGGTCTCCATCAATCCCACCGGCAACAACGGAATGGCTACAGCAGGCTCGGGTGATGTTCTGGCAGGCATGATTGCTTCTTTGATGGGTCAGGATGTGCTGCCTTATGAGGCCGCAGTGGCAGCTGTATTCATCCATGGCCTTGCCGGAGACCGGGCTGCTGCCGAAAAGGGAGTCTGGGGAATGACTGCTTCCGAAATCTCGGAAAGAATCGGTGCCGAGCTCCAGGCCATTTGGGGAGACCGATGAGGTGATTTGCTGATGAACTATACATTCAACCGCGCATGGGCTGAGATCGACCTGGATAATATAGCACATAATGTGAAAGAAGTCAGAAGGCTTGCGGGAAAAAGAACCGAGATCATTGCTGCGGTGAAGGCGGATGCCTATGGCCATGGTACCCTGGAGACGGTTGACACGCTTCTGGAAAACGGTGTCACCCGGCTGGCGGTTTCCATGCTGGATGAGGCTATTCAGCTCAGAAAAATAGGTATAGATGTTCCGATTCTTGTTCTTAACCACACCGCTTTCAGAAGGCTCAGCGAGGTTCTTGAATACGGTATCACCCAGACTGTTTACAGCCATGAAATGGCCGAAGCCCTGTCGGAAGAAGCCATCAGACAGGGAACCAAGGCGAAGGTTCATATAAAAATAGACACCGGCATGACCAGAGTGGGTTTTATGCCCGGTTATAGAGCTGTTAAGGATGTTCTTGCCATCATGAAACTGGATGGCATCATCATAGAGGGGATCTTCTCCCATTTTGCCGTTGCCGATGTGAAGGACAGAACATATACCCTCCATCAATTTGAACTATTTGAGAGCATCATAGAGGAACTTAACAGGATAGGGGTGCTCATACCCATCCGGCATGTGTCCAACAGCGCCGCCATTCTCCAGTATCCGGAGATGACTTTAGAGGCGGTTAGGCCGGGGATCATACTCTATGGCATCTATCCTTCCCATGAAGTGGACAGGAGTGTCATTGACCTTAGACCTGCCATGTCGCTGAAGGCCAATATTGTTTTGGTTAAAGAGGTTGATCCCGGGATATCCATAAGCTATGGCAGAAAGTTCACCACCCGGCGCCCCTCAAGGATTGCAACCGTTCCCATCGGCTATGCAGACGGTTATTCCCGTCTTTTGTCAAACAAGAGCCGTGTGCTGATCAATGGGCAGTATGCACCGGTTGTGGGCAATATCTGCATGGATCAGTTAATGGTAGACATTACCGATATATCCGGGGAAGTTAAGGTTGGAGATGAAGTGGTTCTTATCGGCCGCCAGGGCGAGAATGAAATTACCGCTGAGGAAATCGCCGATCTTATTGGAACAATTCCCTATGAGACCATCTGCGTTATCGGCAAACGTATTCCGAGGGTGTACATTAGGAATGGTTCGGTTGTCAATGTTTTGAACTATCTTTTGTAACAGCCGTATATAATTTTTGATTCTATAAAAATCCACCGGTTCATGTATATGCCTTGAAAAAATGTGTAACAATATTTATGAGGGCGTAACTCAATTTTAATTTGCGATCCATAGCCCGAATCTCTATAATATTGGTAAAGGGGTCATGCATTGTAGGTGAATATCTTTTAGGAAGTGATGACCATTGCTGATTAGAAGAGGCGATATCTACTATGCTGACTTAAGTCCGGTTGTAGGGTCGGAGCAGGGAGGAATAAGGCCGGTTCTGGTCATCCAGAACGATATAGGCAACAAATTCAGCCCAACGATTATTATTTCAGCCATCACCTCACAACTGGACAAGGCAAGACTTCCAACCCACATCCCATTCAGGGGCGAAGTCTATGGACTCAGCAGAAACTCTGTGATCCTGCTTGAGCAGGTGAGAACCATCGATAAGAGAAGGCTGAGAGAGAAAGCAGGACACCTGGATGATTACATGATGAAAAAAGTAGATCAAGCCCTTCGTACGAGCGTTGGCCTGAGCGTTACATACGTGCAGTAAAAGCCCGTACCGAAGGTCTGGGTAGAGGGGGACAAAAGATGAATAGTGAGAAGAGAAGGATCGCATACCCACTGTTTGCTATACTGTTTCTTCTGGTTGCCGTCGTTTTTGCACAGGCTGCCGGAGAGCCGGGAAGCAGCAGTGATCCGCTTGTGACCAAGAGCTATGTTGACCAGCAGATAGCCCAGCTGTCCGCAAAAATCAACAGTTCTTCAAAGGGAGGATCCTCAGGCAGCATCAGTTCGGCCGAAATTGAACAGCTTAAAACAGATGTGGGAGATCTGACCAAATTCATCATCGATGCATTATCAGATATTCAGGATTTGGACAAAAGGGTTACTGTCATTGAGAATGGGTTTACGGTCATCTCAATGAAGAAGGGACAAACCCTTGAGCTGGGGGGCGGATCAGAGGTGATACTGAGAAGCGGATCGGCAACGGCTATCAGCGGCGAAAGCGGTACGCTGGTAGATGTAAGCGTCGGCAAGGATCTTCTCAATGGTACAGCGGTTCCCGTCCAGCATCTGGTGATCTCACCCAAGGGTGACGGCAGGGGGCTTAAAATAACCTCCGATGCCTGGCTGATCGTAAGAGGCGGATACACAGTTAAATAAGTTATTAAAACCTATAAGATGAACTGCTTCGGAATCAAGATCTGATTCCGGGGCAGTTTTTTGTTTAAATGCTTAACCAATCGCCATTATATGGCCGATGGGCTATCAGATGCACGTTGGTTAGCCCTCTTACAGGGTTCCTTTAATGATAAAACGCCATCAAGACGATATATAGATTATAGGAGGCTGCGCTATCTTCATAGTAAGGGATATTTGCGCAGCCGAAAGTCAAAGTGTAAATGTTTGCCCGACGATAAACGGGGTGTTAATAATGAAGCGTGAGCGGCTCATCAAAAACCTGCTGCTGGCAGTCATATTTTTTCTGGTTCTAAGATTTGGCATAATACCCTTGCTGACGGGAAGCTCTTTCAGGGAATACATGAACAGGATTACCGCCGGAAGGTATAATTTTGCCGAAAACGAGTATGCCATCATCGTGGTGGGCTCTGAGCCCGAAGGCATTGCAGCGGCAGTTTCCAGCGCAAGAACCGGCTTAAAAACACTCCTTATAACAGAGGATTCCGATCTGGGAAGCTATATCAAGCACAGTATGATGGTGGAGATCAAACCGGATGAAGGCCTGATAGAAGGTAAGAAGGAAAATCTCAACAGGGGTTTTTATCAGGAGCTGTTTGGAAATCTGAGGATGGGCTTTACTTCCCAGGACTATGTGGAGTCGGTTAAAAAGCTCACGAAGCAAGAAAAGAATCTGGATGTCCTGTACAATTGCAGACTGACAGGCGTGGTGCTGGATGACAGGCTCTTAAAAAGTATTAGGGTCTATGCTGACGGAGAGGAAAGGGTCTTGTCGGCTTCTTCCTTTATTGACGCTACCCAAAGGGGTACTCTTCTGGAACTTTGCAACGTGCCCTTTACAACGGGATCAGGAGATATAGGACTTCCCGGTACCTACATGCCCCTTGAGTTTAACTTCATGGTTTCAGGTGTCAAATGGCAGGATATGAGGCAGATACAGAAGACCTCTGATTTTGTGATAGAATTCAGAGATGTACTGATGGGGTATCAGCCCTTCAACAAGCGGACAAAGATTGAAACCCCCACATTTATCGAGCAGTCT
The DNA here is from genome assembly GCA_012518025.1 of Clostridiaceae bacterium. Lineage (GTDB taxonomy): Bacteria > Bacillota > Clostridia > DSM-8532 > DSM-8532 > Thermoclostridium_A. The sequence continues at coordinate 6,783 of JAAYTP010000050.1, read as the reverse complement.
GAAGACCAGTTCATTATTAGTGGGATCAGGCAGTGGGGTGTAGACGTGGATGATCCGGAGGATGTGAAGAAGGCTTACGATGATGCCCTTGATGAGGCCGCGCTGCTCACTGCATATATGAAAACAGCCCTGGTGCCCTTTAGCGAATGCAAAATCGAAGCGGTTCCGGATGAGCTTTTCATCCCCGAGTACAGGCATTATACCGGAAGGTACACCCTTACAGTTTCAGATATTCTGGAGAACAGGGATTTTGCCGGGAAGATTGCTCTGGCGTCCTCCCCGGTTGATGCGGGAAAGTTTGTGGGTAACAGGCTGAGCTATACCATAGCTGATCCAAATGTTTATGCCATACCGCTGGGCTGTATCATTCCCGTCAATCTGGACAATGTGCTCATGCCGGGTGCAAAGGCATCCTTCAGATCCTTAGCGGCCACCAGCGCAGGCTATATTCCCACCAGGATTACCATGGGGGAGTCGGCAGGGCTTACGGCGGCCTGGAGCTTTCTCAGCCGCAAAGCACCTGCTGAGATCCTGAGCATGACCCCGGAGCAGATCAAAGATTACGAAGACTATCTCAAAAAAGGCGGAATTTACCTTAAGGATATTTCCGAAAGCCTTATTGATGCTTCCACCGGACAGCCTCTGACAGAATCCTGGGCTTATCCATATATCCGGGAATTAGCCGAATATGGCTTGATCGCCGGAGGCAGCAACAATGATTTTAGGCTTGACAGTGAAAGTAGCTGCGATGTTTTAGCCATCCTGTTGAAAAATGCCATAGTCAAGATGTCACCTAGTGCCTACAGCTTCAGGATGAGTAACGTGCTTCAGGAATATGAAACCAGCGACAGGCTGAATGGAGAAAAGGTCGCTGCCATGATCCTGGATGTCATCGGAATCTCTTATGAATCCGGTAAAGCTTTCGAAACCGCGTCTAACATGAACCTGTTCAGTAAAGTACCCGATGGGATACTTGTCAAAAACAGTGGTGTCACCATGGATGTGGTTTACTGCATTGCAGTGGAAACTGCCCTGATGCTGCAATAGATAAAAAACAACCCTGTTTGAGAGTTGTTTCTATGAATCTTTTTTCGGGCGGAAGCGTCTTTTAACTGAAAGCAGAATGAACCTGGGCAGATCCATCATCCGAGGCAGGCGCCTTGGTTCCTTAACAAGCCTGAACAGCCATTCAAGACCAGCTCGTCTCATGAATTCCGGTGCCAGTGTCGCCGTCCCGGCAAGCACATCTATACTGCCGCCGATTCCCATTGCCACCTTGCAGTTGAGTCTGTGAGCGTTCTTATGAATCCATTTTTCCTGTTTTGGCGCTCCAAGCCCTACCAACAGGATATCAGCGCCGCTCTCGTTTATACTGTCTATTATGGTGTCTTCCTCATCAGAATTGAAATAACCGTGCCGCCAGCCCCTGATCTGCGCTTTTGGATACTGGGTCATTATGTTCTCAGCGGCTTTTTCCGCAACGCCAGGCCTGGCTCCAAAGATAAAGAAGCTGGCAGGCCTATTGTTCGTGTATTCGAGAATTCTTTCTACCAGGTCAACCCCAGACACCTTTTCTTTTAAAGGCCTTTCCAGTATCCTGGAGGCCAGCACCACTCCGGCGCCGTCGGCTATGAGAAGGTCTGCCTGGTTGAGTATATCTTTAAGCTCAGGATCCCTTTGAGCCTGCATCATTATCTCCGAGTTGGGAGTGTATAACTTTGCAGTCCCTGTCCTGTCAAGCCTTCCTATTACATATTCAAGAGCCTCGTCCATGGTGACATTGTCCATCATTACACCATGGATTTTTATTTTCTCCATAGGGTATTCCACCTTCGATAACCACTCATATGTTCAGGATTTCTGAACATACTATAGTGTAAGCCAAAAATTAACTTGCTGCAAGAAGTCATTTCCCGTATAGGGCGGTATTTGGAGTGTGCTGACCAATCTTGCGGACAGATTAAAGGGTGTTGGTATGAAGCTGTGCGTAATAGGCCTTGGATATATAGGGCTTCCCACTGCAGCCATGTTTGCGTCAAATGGCCACTATGTGACAGGGGTTGATGTCAGTGCCAGGATTATTGAAGCCCTGAGCAGGGGTGAAACCTACATCTGTGAGCCAGGGCTTGGGGATGTGGTGCACTGGACAGTTTCTGAAGGAAGGCTTATAGCAAAAGAAGTGCCCCAGCCTGCCGATGCCTACATAATCTGTGTGCCCACACCCATCAATCCGGACCGCTCAGCGGACTTAAGCTATATTGATCGTGCTGTGCGTTCCATCCTGCCCATTCTCAGGAAAGGGAACATGGTTATTCTGGAGTCCACGTCACCGCCGGGGACTACACGGAATCTGGTATGCAGTATGTTGAGCGAGTCGGGGCTGATCCCGGGAAGAGATCTTTATGTGGCCTATTGCCCTGAACGGGTTCTTCCCGGCAGGATCCTCAAAGAATTGGTGAGTAACAGCCGGGTGATCGGGGGCATAACCAAAGAATCGGCCATAAGAGTTCGAGACCTGTACAGTTGTTTTGTCAGGGGAGAAATGTACATAACCGATTCCACCACAGCCGAGATGTGCAAGCTGGTAGAGAACACATACCGTGATGTCAATATCGCGCTTGCCGCCGAATTGGCCATGATTTGTGAAAATCTGGGCATTAACGCATGGGAGGTTATCCGGTATGCCAACAAGCATCCCAGGGTGAACCTTCATCAGCCGGGGCCGGGAGTGGGGGGTCACTGCATCGCAGTGGATCCCTGGTTCATCGTTCAGAGGCAGTCTGGAACTGCCAGAATGATTGAGTTGGCCCGGAGGATCAACGATTCCATGCCCCGGTACGTGCTTGACAGGGTTAAAACGCTTTTAAAGGATATAAACGGTGTCAGGCGGGTATGTGTACTGGGGGTTACCTATAAACCCAATGTGGATGATCTCAGAGAAAGCCCCGTTGTTCGCCTGATATCCATGCTCAAGGCTGAGGGTGGCTATTCGGTTATAACCGTCGACAGGCATGCGGACTATGAAGGCTCAAAGGGACGAGAATTGTACGAGGCTGTCAGGGGTTGCCATTTGCTGCTTCTTGCCGTGAACCATAGGGAATTTGAGCATGTGGACTTCAGAAGAATCAAGGAAAGAATGGCATATCCCTGTGTATTGGATACCAGGAACTTCTGGCGCGCCGAGGAGGTGGAAACCGCAGGCCTGAGCTATCATTTGCTGGGATGGGGGAAAGAACCCAATGAAGAAGGTCCTGATGGTGGCGTACCAATTCCCGCCGGCGGGGGGGTCAGGAGTTCAGAGGAGCGCTAAATTTGCAAAATATCTGCCAATGTACGGCTGGGAACCTGTTGTCCTTACAAGAAAGGCGAGCCGTATCGGACTGCGGGATCATACCCTGCTAAAAGAGTTGCCGGCTGATATTGAGATTATCAGAACACCTGCCAGGGATTTGACGGCTTTCTCCGGTCCCCTGTCCAGGATGGGCAAATTCATTGCATGGAAGCTTTTGATCCCCGATGGAGAAATACTCTGGATGAATCAGGCTCTGAAGAAGGCTCGGGAAAGGCTGGCAAAGGGGGATATATCCAGCCTGTACACCACATCCTATCCATATTCCGATCATCTGATGGGACTCAGGATAAAAAAGGTGTATCCAAACCTGCCCTGGGTTGCGGACTTTAGGGATGAGTGGACAAATAATCCATATCTTCTGGACAAGCCACACCCGGCATGGCGATCCAGGAGGGAGCGTTTGATGGAAAGGGAGGTTCTTGAAAAAGCGGACAGGCTGATAGCCAATACGCCGGTTATGAAGAAAAACTTTGTAGCCCTGCATCCGGATCTTGATCTGGAGCGTCGTATGCGGGTCATACCCAACGGGTTTGACCATGAGGATTTTGGACAGGCTCGGGTTCATAATTCCGAAAGACGGTTTACGGTGACCTATACCGGTTCCCTGTACCTAAGAAGAACCCCCGACAACTTTCTCGAGGCAGCCGGGCATTTGGTGAGATCCGGCCGGATTCCAAAGGAATCATTCTGCATCCGGTTCATTGGCAACATAAAGGAGAAACCCATCAACCTTTCCATAAGCCGAAACGGCCTTGAGGGGGTTGTTGAAATCCTGCCCTACATGGAACACCGTGATTGTATAGACAGCATGCTAAAATCCCATGTCCTGCTTTTGCTGGAAGGCGGCAAGGGATCCGAATGTTTCTATACTGGAAAACTCTTCGAATATATTCGAACTGAAAGGCCCATACTGGCTCTGGTGCCTGATCAAGGGGCGGCAGCAGATCTGATCCGCAGGACAAGAACCGGTATGGTCTGCCATTGGTCGGATACAGCGGCCATTGAGCGGAGTCTTGCCGAGCTTTATGACCGTTGGGTCAGTGGCACCCTGAAACTAAGTCCAAACCGCGAGGAAATCCAAAAGTATGACCGCAGGGTGCTTACAGAAAAGCTTGCTACGATCCTGGACGGGATGGCGGCTGGCAGGCCACCTTAACCAGCTGACACGAGGCGCACCTTGGCCATGGCTCCATGGTATCTTGACAATATCGATTCTGCGGGAGGTTCTGATGAAACTGATAGACGAGAGAGGACGATTATTCGGCCTAATCAACCTTTTTGATCTTATGGCACTGATTGCACTGGTGGTTGTGCTGACTGCGGTGGGCATGAGGCTTGTGGATAAGAGCAACGAAAAACAGGCAAAGGCACAGGCAAAGACCTGGGTTGCCACCATAAAATGCCCGTCCGTACCCGACAGCTTTGCGGAAAGTGTCATGAAGGATAATCGGATATACTATGAGACCGATGGCTTTGTCAATGCCAGGGTTGTGGAGATCAAGGAGGAAGAGGCTGAATTTTTGAGTGTTATCCCCGTTGATGGCACGGCTGTTGTCTATGACCCGAATCTGAAGGATGTCTATGTACAGGTTGAGATTCAGGATGACCCCGGTGATGAAGGTGTAAAAGTAGGACGATATGCAGTTTGCGTGGGTGGAAGCTTTCCCATCAAAACCCCCTATGCTTATTCAACTAACGGGCTGGTTCTTGACCTTTATGAAAAATAGGGGGGAATAATTGGATGGATCTTGTAGCCACATGGTTTAAGGAGAGCCTGATCTATCATCTGATAGGATATTGCAGCAAAATATGGCATCATAGCTTTCTCCGGCGGGGATTTATAAGGGCTGGATCCATTATTTTAAGCAGCCGCATCTCAAGAGGGCTTTCTGCTTACTTCCACAGGAGATTCAGGCCCAGGCAGGCTCTTGTATACAGGCTTCATCGCAAGTTTCAGATAGGGCTGATTCCCCTCAAAAAAAGGATTTCTAAAATCATTGGTTCGAGCTTTATATGGAGAATAGCCAGCCAATCCAAGTCTATGGGGGTACTCTTCCGCTATCTGATCCCCTTATCCGGGTTCTTCGTATTCATTGATGAACTGGGAAGAAACCTTTTCGGTGAACAGAGCCTCTTTGGGGTCTGGGACGAGGTATACCTCCTGCTATGTGTGATTCTTTTGGTCTTTAGCTGGATTATGAACAAAGACAGCAGAGCGCCCGCGACAGCCACGCCGCTTGATGTACCCATATTCCTGCTAATCTCAGTTTCCTTCTTTCTGTATCTCAACTACTCGACTCATCCCCATATCGGATTTGAAGGGATGAGGAGTGTGGTGCAGTTCGTTCTCTGGTTCTATGTTTTCAGCCGATACCTGGATTCTGATAATAAATTGGATCAGATGATCAGCGGCCTGATACTGACGGGGGGGCTTCTTGGTATCCATGGGATCCTGCAGTTCGCCGCAGGGGTTGAAACGCCGGCCAACTGGATGGATGCTGCAGAGGGAGCCCGTTCGGTTCGTGTTTTTTCAGTGGTGGGAAGCCCGAACATCCTGGGAAGTCTCTTGGTTCTGATCATTCCCATAACCCTTGCACGGGTGCTCCAAAGTCAGGTGACAAAAAAACAGCGAATCTTCGACATTGCCTTGCTGGCTTCCATGGGCATTTGTCTGATCCTCACCCTGTCCAGGGGCGCCTGGCTTGGGATGGCTGTCGCCATGATCGCTTTCTGCGCGGTCTGGAATCCCGGATGGATTGCAGGCATGGTGCTTGCAGGGGGAATTACATTCTTGATACCTCCGATATACAACCGTATTAGCTATATGCTGTCTCCCCGGTATTTCATGAGTTCAACCACCGGGGGCCGCCTTCTTCGCTATAGAACCGGCTGGGAGATGTTCAAAAACAACCTGTGGACAGGCGTGGGGCAGGGCCATTTCGGCGGAGCAGTGGCCATGAACCACAGGGATCTCTTTCCGGACACCTTCTACATGGACAGCTACTGGCTTAAGACAGCTGTTGAAATGGGGATGGTGGGCCTCGCTGCCTGGTTCATAGTTATATGCGCCCTTTTTGTCTGGTCGGTAAGAGCCATCAAGACCACCATGGATAGAGACATAAGACTTGTCATCATAGGCGGGTTTGCCGGGATGATGGGGGTATTGGTTCACAATCTCTTCGAGAACATTTTTGAAGTGCCCTACATGGTCATATATTTCTGGATGGTGGCCGCCATAGTATTTTACAACTACAACAGAAGCCAGTTCCGAGTCGTGTGACAGAAGACGGTAAGGCATGTGTAGACAAAGTATTAGTATGCTTGCAGGGATGCCGTAGTAAAGCCCGTTCGCAATGACAATTCGGATACGTCATTGCGAGTAGGCTCTTCTTTCTGTCATTGCGAGGAGGCGGAGCCGACGAAGCAATCTC
>JAAYTP010000049.1 GCA_012518025.1 Clostridiaceae bacterium | reverse complement strand
CCCATGGGGTAATTCATATCTAAAAGAGGACTTGCAGCATCTCTTCAATGGTGTTTACAGGCCGTATCTGCAGCCCATGATTGTCGCGGAGAGATCTGGCGCTTCCGGCAGGCATGATGCAGCGCTTAAAGCCAAGACGAGCACACTCCGACAGACGTTTGTCACTCTGCCCCACGGCCCTTACCTCACCTGTGAGGCCAACCTCTCCGAACAGCACTGTGTCATGGCTCACAGGCCTGCTCTTAAAGCTTGAAGCAATAGCCGCCACGACCCCCAAATCGGCTGCCGGCTCTTCAATCTTCAATCCGCCTGCTACGTTCAGGTAGGCATCAAAGCTGTGAAGCTGCATTCCCACCTTTTTTTCCAGAACCGCCATCAGCATGGCAAGCCTGTTGTGGTCAAGGCCAGTAGCCATCCTCCGGGGCATGCCAAAACTGGTGGGACAAACCAGAGCCTGTATCTCCACAAGCATGGATCTGGTTCCTTCAAGGAGCCCCACCACTACAGATCCGGGCTGGTCTTCAAACCTGCCTTCAAGCATAATTGAGGACGGGTTTTGGACATCCATCAGCCCTTTTTCGCCCATTTCAAACAGGCCAATCTCATTGGTAGATCCAAAACGATTCTTCACTGACCGCAGAATTCTGTAATCCTGGCGTCGATCCCCTTCAAAATAAAGGACTGTATCCACCATATGCTCCAGAACCCTCGGGCCTGCAATGGCTCCCTCCTTGGTTACATGGCCTACAATGAAAACCATTATCCCCAACTTCTTTGCAATCCTCAAGAGGCTGCCTGTCACCTCCCGTACCTGGCTTACACTTCCGGGAGCAGAATTCATTTTCTCACTATACATGGTCTGTATGGAGTCAATAACAACAAGCTCGGGTTTATCCCGCTCCAGCACAGCCTCTATTCTCTCAAGGGAGGTTTCAGATATCATGTAAAGATGATGGCATGCCAAACCAATACGATCGGCCCTTAGTTTAATCTGTTGAATGGATTCCTCTCCGGAAACATAAAGAACTCGCTTCTGGGAGGCTATTTTTGAACACACCTGAAGGATCAGAGTGGATTTTCCTATTCCCGGGTCACCACCAACCAGAACCATGGACGCCGGGACAATGCCCCCACCGAGAACCCGATCAAGCTCGGCGCTGCCCGTGCCAATTCTGAATCCTTCGGCAGCGTCGATATCTGATAATGGAATAGCCGGTGGCAGATCCTTTAATGAATGCTTAATATCGGAGGCCTGCTCCGGCTCTGCCACCTCCTCCAACAAAGTGTTCCATTTCAGACAGGATGGGCATTCCCCAAGCCAGCCGCTACTCTCGTATCCGCATTCGCTGCATATATATTTTGTTCGTATCTTTGACATTTCCGCCTCCATGTGGGTAGGACTAAACTTAATTTATCATAAAAAAGGGAGTTTGAAACTCCCCTTAACTCTTAATCCTGAATCCTCTTCCATTTGATACCCTCCGGGGTATCCATAAGCTCTATGCCCATACCCCTGATTTTATCCCGTATCTCATCGGCCAGCTTCCAGTTCTTCTCCTGGCGTGCCTTTTGACGCAGAGCTATCAGTTCCTCAATCTCCTCATCCAGTTGAACGGTTTCCTTTTCCAGGGATGCATCCTCCAGGCCAAGACCAAAAACACTGTCCATCTTCAACAGAAGCTTGTATAGATCATCTGATTTTTGGGGATGCCTTACCACATTCCATGCTATGCCCAGGGCACGGGGTATGTTTAGATCATCACGTATTGCCTCCTCAAAATCCTTCAGGAAGGTATCGCAAAGAGCTTTATCAACAGGATCACGTCCGTCCTTATGGGCGCGTGCGCCTTCCATGAACCGGTTATAAGCGGTCTGGGATGATGCCATGCCCTCCCAGGTAAAGTTCAGCTTATTGCGATAATGGGCATTGAGGCACATAAAGCGGAAAGCCAGTGGATTGTAACCCCTCTCCCGCAGATCTGAAACCGTATATGCATTATTCAGGCTCTTGGACATCTTTCCGTTGTTGACCATCATGAACTCACCGTGAAGCCAGAAGCGGACTGCAGGTTTTCCCGTAAGGGCTTCAGACTGGGCTATCTCGTTCTCATGATGAACAGGGATATGGTCCACCCCTCCTGTATGGATATCAAAAATATCACCCAGATATTTTCGCCCCATAGCGGAACACTCAATGTGCCATCCGGGATACCCCATTCCCCATGGGCTTTCCCACTGCATGATGTGCTCCGGAGGAGCCTTTTTCCAGAGAGCAAAATCTGCAGGATGT
>JAAYTP010000005.1 GCA_012518025.1 Clostridiaceae bacterium | reverse complement strand
TGTCCAGTTTCAAGCTGGATCACTCCTTAACCGGTATCTTCAGAGCATAGCAAGCTGGCTGCAGAAATTACAGCACTACCCTCACGGGTTCTGCAATTGTAAAGCCATCGTGCTCCACATTGCAGTCATAGGCAAGAATTTTGACGTCGTTTTTTTCGGCAAGCCTTAACGCATCGCCAAAGGCTCTATGTGTTTCGTCATTGGGCATGAAACAGCGAATATCCTTCATCTGTATCACAAACAGGATGTAAGCCATATAGCCTTCTTCCCTTGCTGCTATAAGCTCATGAACATGCTTTACCCCGCGCTGGGTGGGGGCATCCGGAAACATCGCTATCCCGTCCTTCTCCAGCGTGACCCCTTTGATCTCCATAAGGGCCTTCTGCCCTCCCCCTTCAAGGTATATATCAAAGCGTGACTTCCCATATCCGTGTTCTGTTTTGATAAGATCAATGTAGGGCATACCCGGAAGCTGCAGAATACCTTCTTTTAGCGACTCCACAGCAACCTTATTCGGGGCGTTGCTGTCGATATTAACAATCCTCTCGCCCTTTTCCACTGCAACCAGCGAATAACGGGTTTTCCGGGCTGGGTTGTCCGAGAGCTCCAGATAGACTGGAGCTCCCGGAACGAGTAATTCCTTTAGTCTACCGGTATTCTTCACATGAACAGTCTCTATAGCACCATCTATCTCGCACTGTGCAATAAACCGGTTGGCCCGGGACAGAAACCGACCCGGAATGACATTCTGATATTTCAATATAAACTACCTCATCATTTATTTCTTATATTATCCACCTTTTAAAGAACCCTTTTCAACCCCTTTATCCCTCAGCATGAAGACGGTGGAAAGGGACATAAGGATCAACGCCAGGGCTGCAATGAAGGCAAAGGCAGTCTTAAAGCCCATGTATTGCGATATGGCTCCCACAGCCGGGAAAAAGGCCACCATCATGATGCTGAAGAACATTGATTGAAAGGACAGGATGGTTGCACGCTGCTGGGAAGGTATCTGCTTGTTGATATAATCCGAAAACACCACAAACAATATCGTGTCAATGGCTGACAGCAGGATTAAGGCCAGGGCCTCCATATGAGAAAGGGCAATCATGCCGAACAATAGAATGGCAATGGGAGAGGCCACCAATATAAGCTTTCTTTCTCCCAACCTTTTTTCTAATCTGTAGGCAAAGGATGAGGCTATAAGCCCTGCTACCGCACTGGCTGCAAGCACCAGCCCAATCTGGAACTCGGTGTAACCCTTTGATTTCAGGAAGTTCTGAAAATAAAAGTACAGTGTGGTACAGAATAGCGATAAGCCTTCTATATAGAAGATATATCTTAATACCCCCTTATGTTCCCAGACCACCTGCAAGGAATCACGGATATGTCTGAAGAAACTCACGCGCACCTCCACCCTCCCAACCTCAGGTTCCTTGAAGGAGAAGGAGAACAGGAAGCTCGCCAGATGGATGACTGCTGTGAGTAGGTAGGCCAGAAGGTAGCTGTAGGTTGCGATCAGGCCACCGCCAATCAGCGATACCAGTCTGGCGGATTGAAAGCAGATCTCCTGCCTGCCCTTGACTTTCATATACTTGTCTTCCTGTCCACTCTCAATCATGGAATCATAGACCAGGGCATCGCCAGCGCCGGATTCCAGGTTGTAGGATAGAGCCGAGAAGATGATACCCAGAGCAAAGAATGCAAAGCTATGACTTGAAATCATGATCACGCATCCGATGAAGGCAAACCCTCGGCCCATGATCCTGGAAGTCTTTCTCCCAAAGCGATCGGCAATATAGCCTGTGGGCACCTCGCAAAGCATACTGGTGATATGGAAAATGGATTCCAGTATGCCTATCTGAACCAGGCTCATGCCCCTGGAAACCAGATACAACAGCCAAATAGCTTCATCGAAGACTGTTGAGCTCATAAACTTGAATATATAGTTTTTCTTTATGTTGCCACTTATAGTTTTCATGTTGCACTTCCTCCGATACTTCCGTGTGTGTCAACATCCCCTCGTCGAGGGGCTTTTCTTTCATGTCATTGCCACACTCCACTTCGTTTCGCTCGCAATGACGTGTAAAGGTACTTCCCACTTCTCGCCTCTCACCTCTAGCATGTCATTGCGAGGAGGCGAAGCCGACGAAGCAATCTCTGAGATCACACAATTACATATAAAAAGGACCTGAGTAAGCCTCAAGTCCATCCTGTTTCCGAAACTCCGATTCTGACACACCCGGATCATTCAATAGTAAAAGCCGGGTAAGTATACCCGGCACTAAGTAACAAGCTGGTATAGCTTACATAAATTAACACTCTATTCGCATACTACGCCAATTAGCCGCTGTATCATGTACGATAGCGGCCATGGAAGCAAGCATAGTATTCAAATAGAATGATTTACGCAAGCTGTTCATGTTTTCCTCCGTAAATTTCATATTTTATTATACTCGCATAATACATACTTAGCAAGGCATATCCCTCAACTCTGAGATTGCCACGCTACGCTCGCAATGACATGATGGAGAGATTGGCACGCTCCACTACGTTCCGTTAGCAATGACTGTGTGGAGATTGCCACGCTACGCTCGCAATGACATGATGGAGGGATTGCCACGCTCCACTACGTTTCGCTCGCAATGACGCGTTGGAGATACTTACACCTTAAATAAAGGAACCGCCCTGCGGCGGTTCCTTTCATGCCCCGGACACCTATGTGTCCCAAATTTTAGGAGAATTTCAAAATCTAGAAGATGTTCAGCCCAACACTACCTTAACATCATGCTCTGCACCGTCGTTGAAAACGGGAAGGATGTTGCCCGAAATCTTCTTGCCGTCCACGGTGATGGACTTGATTCCCTTCTCCACACGATCAGGATTGGAAATCTCGATATTGTAGGTGGCTCCCCTGAATTTGCGCCTGATAGAGAAGCCATCCCATTCGGCAGGTATGCAGGGATCCACCTTCAACCCTTCATAATCGGGCTGGATTCCCAGAATCCACTGAGATATGGTGGTAAATGTCCACGCTGCTGTACCCGTCAGCCAGGAATTCTTGGCCTCGCCCGGACGGGCTGCAGCCTTCCCCGCTACCATCTGAGAATACACATAGGGCTCAGTTTTGTGGAGATCACTTATATCCTGCAGATAGGATGGAGTGATTTTCTTATACAGCTCGAAGGCACGGGTACCGCGTCCTACCACTGTTTCAGCGCATATGATCCAGGGATTGTTGTGGCAGAATACACCGGCATTTTCTTTGTATCCCGGAGGATATGAGGTTATTTCACCCAGGTTCTTGTTATAGCTGTAGTATGGAGGATCGTTTAAAACGATGCCGTATGGTGTTTCCAACCTTTCTTTAACTGAATCCAGCGCCTTCAACGCATATCCGTTCTCCACACCGATTCCGGCCATAACGCACATACCCTGAGGCTCTATAAAGATCTGCCCTTCCTGGTTCTCCTTACTTCCTACTTTCTGACCGAAAGCATCGTAGGCTCTTAAGAACCAATCGCCATCATATCCATGCTCATATATCTTCTCTTTCATCTCAGCGATCAGTTTATCGGCCTTTTCGGCTTCTTCATTCATCCCCTTATACCTGAGCAGGGCTGAATACTCCGGACCGATGAATACAAACATTCCGGCAATGAACACCGATTCCGCAACTCTGCCGTCGGGATCGCCATAGGTCTGGAAGGACTCATCGGGAGTGGTGGAGAAACAGTTGAGGTTCAGACAGTCATTCCAGTCTGCCCTTCCTATGAGAGGCAGCCCATGAGGTCCCAGATTGTTGATAACATGGTAGAAGGAACGGGTCAGGTGCTCCAACAGTGTCGCCGTGTTGTTGGGATCCGAGTCAAAGGGAACCTGTTCGTCCAGAATGGAAAAGTCTCCGGTTTCCTTTATGTAGGCTGCTGTGCCCAGAATCAGCCATAGAGGATCGTCATTGAATCCACCGCCGATATCATTATTACCCTTCTTGGTGAGGGGCTGGTACTGGTGATAGCAGCCACCATCTTCAAACTGAGTTGCCGCAATGTCCAGTATTCTCTCCCGGGCTCTTTCCGGAATCTGGTGTACAAAACCAAGAAGATCCTGGTTAGAATCACGGAATCCCATTCCTCTACCGATACCCGACTCAAAGTATGAGGCGCTTCGGGACATATTAAAGGTAACCATGCACTGATAAGGGTTCCAGATATTCACCATTCTGTTGAGCTTGTCATCTTTGCTGTCAAGGATATATACAGAAAGAAGCTCATCCCAATAAGCCCTAAGTTCCTGCATGGCCTTATCAACCTGTTCAGTGGTTTTAAAGCGCTCCTGCATAGCTTTTGCCGGCTTCTTATTGATCACATTGAGGCTCTCCCATTTCTCTTCATCCGGGTTTTCAATATAGCCCAGAACGAATATGATGGTCTTCTCCTCTCCTGCTTTCAGAGTGAGATCAAAGTAATGGGATGCCACAGGCTGCCAGCCATGGGCGATGGAATTTGTTGGTTTTCCTTCAAAAACGGCCTTGGGACAATCAAACCCATTATACAGACCTATGAAGGCTTCACGGTCGGTGTCAAAGCCATCCACAGGGGTATTTGCCCAATAGAAGGCATAATGATTCCTGCGTTCCCGGTACTCGGTCTTGTGGTAGATGGCTGAACCATCCACTTCAACTTCACCGGTTGAGAAATTTCGCTGAAAATTAGTCATATCATCATATGCGTTCCACAGGCACCATTCCACAAACGAGAACAGCTTGAAGCTCTTTTCCGCCGTGGTTTTGTTCTTAATGGTAAGCTGGTGTACTTCGCCGTCAAACTTTAAGGGTATGAAAGAAAGCTGGCTCACAGATACTCCGTTTCTTTCGCCACGTATCTTTGTATATCCCAGTCCGTGCCTGCATTCATAGGCATCCAGCTCTTTTCTGACCGGCATCCAACCCGGTGTCCAGACATCGCCACCGTCATTGATATAGAAGTAGCGACCGCCGTTGTCAACGGGGATATTGTTGTAACGGTATCTGGTCACACGTCTCAGACGGGCATCCCTGTAAAAACAGTAACCGCCTGAGGTATTGGATATGAGGCCAAAAAAGCTTTCATTTCCAAGATAGTTGATCCATGGATAGGGAGTTTTTGGGGTCTCGATGACATACTCTCTGTTGATATCATCAAAATAGCCAAATTTCATAAAGCAACCTCCTCATGAATTATTCCTGGTGCAGGATTCACGGACTATCAATCCTACATCGCTGTTATAAACCATAAACCTGGGTTTATCGGACTCAATAAGGTCAGACAGCATGTCCATGGACTTTTGGGCTATTTCAAAGAAGGGTATGCTCACCGTTGTAAGTGAGGGTTTGACAATAGCCGAGGCCGGAGCGTTATCATAGCCTATAATGGATACATCCTCCGGTACCCTTATGCCGTGCCTCTTAAAAGTCTCCATGGTTGCCAGCGCCATTTCATCATTGGATGCTATCATGGCGGTAGGCAGCTGACGGCTGCTGATCAGATTTTCTATCTCCGGTATCGCAGTTTTCCCGGTAAAATCTCCTTTTATCATATAACGGACATCCATGGTTAAACCATGATGTTCAAGCCTTTTCATAAAGGATTCGCGCCTTTTAAGACCCGAATAGGTGGTTGCCCTTCCCATGATCATGCCGATTTCGCGATGCCCCAGGGAAACCAGATAATCCACAGCTGAATTGATGCCTTTCTCGTCATCAGAGTTGATAACGGCAATCTTTGATTTGGGACCGATAGTCTTTTCAATTTCCGCTGGGTTGTAATCCATAACGACAAGGGGATTAGTGGATTTGCTCAGAATGGATTCTATCTCCCGACTTTTCTCTGTACCTATAATAATGCCGCCGTCTATCCGTTTTTGGGAGAAGGTCTGACTGATACGCCAGCAATCTTGGGGGTTGTAGATTGTGTGAACCAGCATATAATATCCCATTGAGTTGCCTATATCCACAAAGGCATCCACAAAGGGGGCAAAAAAGCTGTTTCCATATATCCTATAGGGACTCTTAATATCATAGATACTATATAAAAAAAGCCCAATGGTGTTGGTTCTTTTCCCAGCCAGAACACGGGCGGACAGATTTGGCTCATAATGATATTCCCTGATAATCTTCATGACCCGTTCCCGCGTCTTCTCAGGCACATTGGGATAGTTATTTATCACTCTTGAAACTGTGCTTCTGGATACTCCAGCTATCCTTGCTATTTCTTCGCTCTTCATCAGACCACCATAGGTGCAATAAACGCGTGTTTATTTTTTCTAATTATATAATAAATAAATAAGAAATTCAAGGATAGAAATCCAGTCATTATGCTCATCAGCCAACAACTGCTTAGGCATTACAGGGCGTTTTCCGCTTTCGTACCAAAATGAGTCATATATGCTCCATGTTCATCAGATAGCACATCCTGCTTTATGCAGATCACAACTGGTCAGAAAGGTACTTCAGGGCTTCACCATATTCATCGTCATTTATCCCTTGAGCGTCAGTAATCATACGCCTTCTATAGGTACAGGCGCATCTTCCTGAGGCAGATCCCGAACCAGGTTGTGGAGCCATTTGTTTGAAACCAGCCGGATGATGCCAAAGATACTCTTAACCAATTCCTCCAGATATATCATGGCCATAACAAGGTACACCGGGAGAGCTAACACCTCCACGCTCAGATAGGCCATGGGAAGCCCAACCAGCCATGGGGCAAGCACATCCACAAACATGGCAAACACCGTGTCGCCACCGCCTCTGCAAACACCCACAATCATAATACCGTTAATGACCCTGGGAATGCTGTAGGCTGCATACACCATTACAGCAATTCTGCAGATGGCCATGGTTTCGGCACTGATGTTGAAAAAGCTGAGGAACAGTGGTGTAATTGCCACCATCAGTCCTCCCGTCACAGCACCAAGGCCCATTCCCACAACCACTGAGCGTTTCGCATAGACCCTTGCCCTTTCGTCCTCCCCAGCTCCTATCAGATTTCCGATAATGGCTCCGCAGGCGTTACCCATACCAGCAAACAATGAGAAGAATATGCTGCTGACCACGTCAAGAATCTGGACAGTAGCCACCGCCTCGGTACCCAATTTGCCGTAAAAATAGGTGTATCCGGTCACTCCAAGCGCCCATAACACTTCATTGATAATAACGGGTGATACAGACTTTGCAAAACGTTTTAAGAATTGAGCCGTATAACCTCTGAATTCAGAGAACCTTGCAGCCAGTTCAAACTTGTTCTTATATATCATTCCCACTAACAGTCCGCATTCAATAGCACGTGCTACCAATGTAGCCAGGGCTGCACCTGCAATACCCATCTTTGGCATTCCCATTTTTCCGTAAATAAGAAGGTATGTGAATATTGAGTTAAAAACAAGTGCTGAAGCACTGGAAAGCAACGGAATCTTCGTGCGTCCCACACCCCTTGACTGCATGCCGTAGGATGAGGTAATCGCACTTATAGGAAAGGAGAGAGCAGCTATCCTGAGGTAGGCAGCACCCTGGCTTATAACCAGCGGATCCTGGGAAAAGAATCCGATAACCCGCTCGGGAATCAAAACCCCAATCAGCATAAAGGGAACAGATACTATCATTCCTATAAAAAGGCTCAGTCCCAGAACCTTACGTACACCCTGAAGGTCTTTCTTTCCCCAGAACTGGGCACTGAATATATTTGCACCGCTGTTGACCCCGAATAAGAACAGGTTAAAGACAAAGCTCAGCTTGTTTGCTATGCCCACGGCAGCGATATTGGCCTCTCCAAGACCCCCGATCAGGATATTGTCCACCATGTTGAGCCCGTTGAAAATCAGGTTTTGCAAGGCTATGGGAAGTCCGATGGAAATCATGAGATGCCAGAATCTTTTATCTTTAAGGTCAAGTACCTTCATAAATATCCTCCAGATCGCGTGTATCCTGCACCCATACATAAATGAAAATAAAAACCCTGTCGCAGGCAACAGGGATGTTAATACAGTATGGCATGAATGTTTTATGCTTGTCAAGAAAATTTCTGACAGGTGGTAGGCGGCACTCTCACACCAACACCGGCTGGATTTGCTTTCCTTCCAGGGCGAGCTCAATGGTGGGCACAATCAGTCCGAACCTGGCTATCAAAGAATTATTCTTCTTTTCAGGGTCGTCCTGCCCGAAAGGGACAAAAAATACGTTTTTAGTGTTAAGAAGTGTTCCAATATTCTTTCCATTTGCTCCAAGCCCATCGTTTGTGGCTATGGCCAAAACAACAGGCTTCTGATTTCTTAAACTGGCTTTCACTGCCATTGTAACAGGTGTATCTGTGATGCCGTTGGCAATCTTGCTGAGGGTATTGCCAGTGCAGGGCGCAACCACAATCAAATCCAGCATCTTCTTGGGTCCTATAGGCTCAGCATCGGTTATGGTGTCAATACAATCCTTGCCGGTGACCATCTCAATACGCCTTCTAAAATCATCAGCCCGGCCAAACCGGGTATTGGTTGTGGCCACCGCAGTTGACAGTATTGGATAAACCTCGACACCGAGGAAGGCAAGCCTTTCAAGCTCAATGATCGCCTCTGAGATTGTACAAAAAGATCCCGTTACCGCAAAGCCTATGTTTTTTCCGCTAAGAGTCATGACAGAACACCCCCTCTTCCTCAAGGATGTTGTAGATCGTACGCCTGATGATATCTCCTGCGGTCAGGGGAGCAACCTTTCCAGGAAGGGAAAGAGCCCATCTGACCTTTATGCCGTATGCTTCTGCCCCTTTAAAATCAACCCCGCCCGGTGATGAAGCCAGATCAAGCAAAAAGCAGTTCGTGCGTATCTTCTCCAGGATGTCCCTAGTTATGATGGGAACAGGTACCGTATTGACGATGGCATCCATGTCCGAAACATAACGTGCCAACTGGTGCATGGGCACGGGCTTGAATCCTTGGGCTTCAATCCAGGCGATATCAGAATATTTTCTGGCTGCAGCCCAGACCTCTGCCCCAAAGCCATGGAGCAGTTTCGTCAAATTCTTCCCGATCCTGCCGTATCCCACAACAAGAATACGGCTTCCCAACAAGGTTTTAGGCATTTCCTGCAAAAGGATTCCAACCGCTCCCTCAGCAGTGGGAACAGCATTTAGCACTGCCATCTCCTCCCGATCCAGCAGGTCGGTACATTTCACCTTTTTCTGCTCCAGCTGTTTCCTTACCGCATCGTTTATCTTCCCGGCAATAAGATGAGCGCCCTCTGGGATTTTTTCAAGGAGTTCACTAAAACACAGCTTCTCTTTTGATAAGGGCATGTTAAGAAAGCCATTATCTTTTAATAGAGGAATCCCCCCGACCACCACACGGGAGCCCTCCAAAACAAAATCAAGCGGTGTATCCTTTAATGCCCATGGCTTACCGCTCCTCTCGAACCCATATATCTCTACATACTGGTAGTCCTTTTTCAAGAGGTCGGCAAGGTAGACATTGCGCATATCTCCGCCAATGATAGAGAACTTTTTTCTGAGCAAAGCCTTACCCTCCCCTTCAGGTGGCCTGATAATACAGTTTATGAAGGGGGGTTGTCCCTTGTGTATGTAATATAAGTAATAAAGCCGGTTATGCACCGGCTTGGGGTCATTATATAGGGATGTACAGGTTATTTGACTGTTGCAAGGCAAGGCTTAAAGATTCCATATCACACCAATATGAAATCGCCTCTGAACTGTATGTTAGCTACATTTCTCGAGATGTCGGACCAAATTGATTTGTACAGGCTTCTTTTTTCAGCGCGCCCGGTATATTCCCCGCTTGTGGGATCAACCTCCCGGTATTGCTGGACAACATACTTTTTTGCACCCTTAATGCTGGCCGCAATGTCCAAAAGATCTTCCTGATCCAACTGGGGGGTATAGGTGGTGCGAAACTCGTATTCCACCCCACCCCTTTGAAGAATCTCGATGCTTCTTTCAAGCCTTTCGGTGTTAACCGGCGAACAGCAGACCTGACGATACTTACAGAAAGGAGCTTTGATATCCATTGCCACATAGTCCAGCATACCCTGCTCAATCAAAGACTCTAACAGGTCAGGGTTGGTACCGTTGGTATCCAGCTTTATAAGAAACCCCATATCCTTGACACGCCGGATAAACCGGGCCAGATCCCGCTGTAATGTGGGCTCCCCCCCTGATATGACCACGGCATCCAATAGCCCCCGCCTCCTCCCAAGGAATGCAAAAACATCCTCTGAAGAAAGCCCCCCGTTTTGCTCATAACCGATAAGACAGCGGTTATGGCAATAGCCGCAGTTCATATTACAGCCCTGTGTAAAGACAACAGCTGAAAGCTTTTCCGGGTAATCAACCAAGGAATTCTTTTGTAATCCAGCAATTCTCATGTAAAAGTGATACCTGCCTTCTCAAGTAGTATGCTGCCCCCCGGCGGCTTTTTAAAGTCAGGATACCTGTGACTTGATCACGAATTTTTTCCTTGTGATGTATTCTTCTTTCTTACCCTTGTTGTAATTGGCAACTGGCCTCAAATAGCCGGTTACTCTCGACCATACCTCGGTTGTATCTCCGCATTCGGGACATGTGAAATGCTCCCCGGAAATGTAGCCATGGGTGTTGCATATGGAGAATGTGGGTGTGATAGAGATATAGGGCATCTTATACTGCTCAAATACCCTCTTGATCAGGTTTTTACAGACACTGACCTCGCTTATGCTTTCCCCCAGATACAGATGCTGTACGGTTCCCCCGGTATACAGCGACTGAAGCTCATCCTGAAGCTCGAGGCATTCAAATATATCGTCGGTAAATCCAACAGGCAGTTGAGAGGAATTGGTGTAGTAGCTCACACCATTGCCTGCAGCAATGATATCGGGATAACGCTGCTTATCCAGCCTTGCAAGTCTGTATGATGCGCCCTCTGCGGGAGTGGCCTCAAGGTTATAGAAGTTTCCGGTTTCCTTTTGGAATTCAATCATTACCTCTCTGAGAAAATGCATGATCTCTATGGCAAACTCCTGTCCCTCGGGGGTTGTGATATCCTTGCCGAGGAAATTGAGCATGGCCTCATTCATACCGATTATGCCTATGGTTGAGAAATGGTTGTACCAGAAACTTCCTGTTCTCATTTTAATGTCTCTCAGGTAGTGGCAGGAATAAGGATAAAGCCCCTTTTCAGATTGTTGCTCAACAATTTTTCTTTTGATTTCAAGGGAGGTCTTACCTATCTTAGCTATGTTGTAGAGACGTTCTTTGAATTCTTCCTTGGTAGAACTAAGGTAACCTATTCTCGGCAGATTGATAGTGAAAACTCCGATGGAGCCGGTCATTGGATTGCTGCCGAACAACCCTCCCCCCCTCTTACGAAGTTCACTGGTGTCCAAACGCAGTCTACAGCACATGGAAACTGCATCCTCAGGCGATAAATCGGAATTCACATAATTGGCAAAATAGGGTATGCCATACTTGCAGGTGATCTTCATAAAGCCCTCAACAGCCGGGCTATCCCAATCAAAGTCCCTCGTAATATTCAGGGTCGGGATCGGAAATGTGAATACTCTGCCCTTGGCATCGCCTTCCAGCATAACCTCGCAAAACGCCTGGTTCAGAATATCCATCTCCTTCTGGAAATCACCGTACTTATCGTTTGTATACTGCCCTCCGATTATAACAGGCTCGTCTTTCAGTGTTTTGGGAACCTTAATATCAAAGGTCAGGTTTGAAAAGGGGCATTGAAAACCAACTCGGGTTGGAACATTGATGTTGAATATAAACTCCTGGATACACTGTTTTACCTGCTCGTAGCTTAAGTTGTCGTACCGGATGAAGGGTGCGCAATAGGTGTCAAAGCTTGACCATGCCTGAGCACCTGCCAGTTCACCCTGGGTTGTGAAGGTTGAGTTAACGATCTGTCCTAAAAAGCTTCTTAAGTGTTTTGCAGGCTTGCTTTCCACCTTTCCGGGCACACCGCCGAAACCTTCCAGCAATAGCTGCCTTAAATCCCATCCGGCACAGTAGGCGCCGAAGAAGCCCAGATCGTGGATATGACAGTCTCCACTTTCATGGGCTTCCCGCACCTCTGTCGGATAGACCTCATGAAGCCAGTACGACTTGGTAAAGGCTTCTCTTACGTAATTATTAAGTCCGTTAATACTCTTTTGGGTATTGGCATTCTCTTGTATCTTCCAGTCCTTATCGCCCAGATAATCGGCAAACATATTGATGGTAGCTCCTATAAGGGCGTTCATTTCTCTGGCACTCTTTCGTTTTTCACGGTAGAGGATATAAGCTTTAGCTGTTTTAGCATGACCGTTCTCAATGAGTACATATTCCACGAGATCCTGTATTTGCTCGACCTCGGGGATTTTTCCCTCGTACCTCACTTGAGCCAGCTCAACAACCTTGTCGCTAAGGCGTTGGGCGAGATCAAAATCACTTCCTCCACAGGCCACTGCTGCCTTGTATATGGCAGATGTAATTTTTTCGGGAGCAAATTTCTCGACGCGTCCGTCTCTCTTGCGTATCTTCTCAATCATGCCGATTGCCTCCTGCTTTAGCATTGGCAGCATCAGATTTGATTCTGCCAGAAAATCAATATTTTGATCGCCTACAGTTTATCATACACAATATATAGTGTCAATCGGGTTTTAGACCAGTTTTTTTGTGCAAAATGACGGAAACCTTATGCCCCAAGGGTTTCAGGCTCATTAAAAATATCGACACGGATCTATATTTTGTTTAGTTGTCATGACAATAATACGACATATTGTGTTTTGACGCTGTTGTGATAATACACAACAAACGGCTTGAGATGAGGGTTTCGACAATTGTTTAATTTCTGCCTATTTCAACGACAAAAATTTTCATAAATCATTTTTCACCGACCCAATATGATTTTATTTTTTTTTCAGCAATTTGCCCAATATGAAATTATAACTGAAGAGAGATAGAATCCATGATTCCCTGCTCCGCAAAGCTTGTATACCGCTCCCCGGCTATGATGATATGGTCTACCACACGAATGGATATGGGAAGTAAGGCAGAATATATCTTCTTGGTCACCTCTATATCGGCAACAGATGGTTTTAGGCTTCCTCCCGGATGGTTGTGTGCCAGGATGACACTGTTCGCCTTATGCCGCAGGGCGGTTTCAACGATGATCCTGGGATAGACCGGAGCCTCATTTATTGTTCCTTCATGAACCAGGGCGGCATGATTCACCCTGTTCTGAGAATCCAGGCATATGGCGAAGAAGGCCTCATAGACCCTTCCCGCAAACAGAGACAGGGCATATTCTCCCGCCCTGGACGAGGAATTGAGTACAGGCCTGTTCCCCCACTTTCTTTTCATATAACGCCGTGCCAGGGGCACACATAATGAGATGAGGGTAGCCGTATTGATGCTGACCCCGCAGCGCCTTGCTATATCCCGTGGGTGAGCCTCCAGAAGGTCGTGAAGCGTTCCGTATTCCTTAAGCATCCTGTGAGCAAGCTCGTTGGTGTCCTTCTGCCTTACACAGTAAAATAGCAAAAGTTCCAGTACCTCATGATCCTTGAAGGAGTCCAGCCCTTCTTCCATAAAACGGTCCCGAACCCGTTCCCTGTGACCTTTATGAATGTTCTCCACCATGGCACAAACCTCACTCTATTTGTTATATCAAAAGCTATCAGACATAGCACTGCACTATCTTTTTATTCTTGCATTCCCAATATTTAACTATTACTTAGCTTATCACAAATCCGTCCCTTCCGACAAGCTGTAGAAGAATTGATCCAATCCAACGAGATAATTATTGTAAAACGATAATTCCCGTGTTATGATAAGAGTAAAATTATTGTTTAACAATAATCGAGGGGTATTATGAAACGAAAAGCATTCATTCTCTTCCTTGGATTTGAAGCGGCTCTTTGTATACTGCTGTCACTTTTCCAGGAAACTCTGCCCAAAGCCTTCATATCGGTGATGGCCTTTCCTTTTGAGCAAACCGCACTGGGTTTAAGGGCCTTGTCCTTATCAGGAAGCACAGGCAATACCATAGCCATCCTTCTCTATGTTGCCATCTGTCTTGGCCCTGCAATTGTATTGTATCTTCTCTCAAAAAAGCGCAGCCTCTATCCTGAAGATTGGCTGCTGATAGTATTAAGCGTGGTGCTATTTCCTGTGATCTATCTTATGATAAATCCAGGGATGCTCCATGATCCTTTATTGTGGGTTGCAGGCCCAGACCCTGGCAAGGCACTTTTGGGCAACATAATCTGGTCGGTCATAGTAGGATATATTCTTCTAAGGATTCTTCGCCACTTATCGGCCGCAGACACCGCAAGGCTTCATCGATATATGGCTGCTCTTCTGTATGGCCTCAGTATTCTCTTTGTTTATCTTGCATTTGGATCGGGTTTTCGGGATTTGCTAAATTCCATCGAATCACTTCGTGCCAGCAACACAGGAAATGAGCATACCCTGGGCATAAGTTGTGCTTTCCTTGTACTCCAGTACATTATAAATACCCTGCCCTATGTATTGGATATATTGGTGGTGTTTGCAGGTCTCAGACTTTTAACCCAGCTTCAGGCCGACCGTTATTCCGAAGCCTCAGTGGGTGCGGCCCATAACCTCTCACGGCTGTGCGGACGGGCTTTGGTTGTTATCGTTGTTTCAAATACTGGCTTCAACCTTCTGCAGTTTATCTTCATGAAAAACCTGAGGGTGGTTAACAGCGTGGTACAGATACCCATTTTGTCCATCGCCTTTTTATTGGCCGCTCTGCTGCTTTCTCAGTACATCAGGGAAAACAAGCAGCTTAAGGACGACAACGATATGTTCATATGAGGAGGCTGAAGAATCTATGGCCATAAGGGTACACCTTGAAGAGGTGCTAAAGAAAAAGGGTATGACCTCAAAAGAATTATGTGCACTTGTGGGAATCACAGAAGCAAACCTTTCGATACTTCGCAGCGGTAAAGCAAAGGGTGTTCGTTTCAGCACCATCAACAGGATTTGCTACTTTCTTGGTTGTGATGTGGGAGATATTTTAAAATTCGACGGTAACCTGGAGGAAAAAGATGATGAATAGAAAAATTTTTGCAGTGTTTCTTGCCTTCTTCATACTATTGATGTCCACGGGCTGCCAGCTTGCCCGGGAGGATATGGCAGAAAACCGTAGCGGGGACAAACTGATCGGTGTATTTATTACAAAAGAGTATCTGGATCTTTTCGATATAGAAAGCTATTTCAATGACAACATCCATAAAATATCACCGGGCGGTTCCATCGCAATCGATGGCGACACAAAAAAGTATGAGGGACGTTTATACGCCAACATCGTCACCCGTACCAATACCGACCCTGAAACAGGAAGCACATTCGACACCAGGGAGCTTGCTTTTGAAGGGGTTGAAGGCCTTTCCTATTTTTGCGCAAAGATTCCGGCCTCAGAGGAAGAAGGCAGCTACACTGTTTCAAGCTCCGACGAGGGCATAAGCGATGGCCATACGAAGATTCATTACGGCGATGAGGAAGACAGCATCTCCCTTGAAGGCACCATCTATTTCTCCCCTGTCCATGCCAGAAGCACCATAACCCTCTACATGAACCCTGTTTACCAGAGCTCCGATGGCAGGGTATATGCTGTTTCGGGCAGCGGCTTAATGCTGGATGGCAACCATGGCGAGGGCATGTTCTATAGCCAGACCCTTGAGGAAACCACAACCATCACAGAAAACCAGAAGAGTAAATCATCCCAAACCTCCGTCAAGATCTCCTTTGCCATAATGTATCCTCCAAAAAAGGTCGTAGTGCTGCAAATGGATGATGAAAACAACATCATTTCCAAAGCAGAGTACCAACCAGGCAAGCTGCCTGACACGATAAAGCCCGACAGGAATACTGCCTACATCATGGTTGAAAACCACAAGCAGGACCGGGAGGGAAACCTGGTTGTTTCCCGCTCCTTGTATGATGAAAGCAAAGAAACATTGGACACCTATTATAGCAAAGCCGATGGAATTTTAGTCAAACAATGGACCGCTCTGAACTGGAACAGGGATTGATGGGCTTTGATCCGTCCGTACAAATGGGTAGGAAAAACGGCATGACCCGAAGTCATGCCGCAATTATTAACAGACAATTCTCAATGCCTGCAAAAATCCGGTTTAGTTTGTATCGGCGAGGCTGTTGTAGATACTGTATTCAGCTTTCTTTTCGGCAACCCATGCAGCATATTCGGTATTGATCTTTTGGCTCTTGATGATTTCCTCAATTTCCTCCCTGGAATCTTCCAGGTTTGCCGCTTTGGCCTCCTGCCTGTCTGTTACCTTGATTATGTGGTAACCAAAATCGGTCTTCACAGGATCGCTGATTTCTCCAACATCCATCGAGAAAGCCGCTTCCTCAAACTCTTCTACCATTCTTCCCCTGCTGAAGTATCCCAATTGACCCCCGTTCTGAGCATTGCTCGTATCCTTGGAGTATTCTGAAGCAAGCTGAGCAAAATCCGCACCGTTGTCAAGCTGTCTTTTCACTTCATTGGCAGTTTCCTCGTCATCCACAAGGATGTGGCTTGCCTCCACCTGCTCAGGCTGGTCAAAATAAGCCTTATTGTACTCAAAGAATTCAACAACCTCTTCCTCTGTAGCTACAAGCCTGGGCTCAATAAGCTTGAGAGTCTTTAAATATGCCAGCACATCCTGTTCGAGATTTTCAATGGTCAGACCCTGTGCGGCAAGCTGCATCATTACGTTATCCAGTCCGCCGTAGGATCCGATTACATTGTTCATCTCTTCCTCAAGTTCCTCATCGGAAACGGTTACATTTTCCTTCTCCAATTCCATTTCAATAATCTTCTCAACGATCATGGAATCCAGCACCTGCGCACCATAGTACTCAACTAGCTCGTTGTACAGCTCTTCCTTTGTTATCTTCTGATCCCCTACCTTGGCAACCGTTTCACTGGCACCCCTACCAATTATGAGCACGACTGCAATGGCAGCAACCACGATAACCCCAAGCACCACATATAAAAGGTTCTTGCCAGATGGTTTCTGGGCGGCGGTTTCCATTTCTTCAGCTTTGGCCTCTGTTTCACTATCAGCTTTTTCTTCTTCGGCCACTGTTTCAGTATCCACAGTTTCTTCTTCCGCCGTTATTTCAGTATCCATCTTTTCTGTATCAATTCTCTCAGTATCCATTTCTTACTCCTTCTCTTCGATAACGAACATATTATCTGCCCCAGAAAACCTTCCTGTGGTTTTCTGAATGCTTAAGACCATCCTATTATACAGCAAAAATATGTCCAAATTGTGAATAATCAAAAAAAATATGCAGTAGGGCTTATATATTTCCCCGTTTTCTAGGATACATGATCCATAATATATGAAACCACTTGGTCCGGTGAGATGTCCAAAGCAACAGCAAACTCTTCACACAGGTTTTTTTCGGCGGTTTTCATAATCTGTTCATCAGCTTTCATAAGCTTCTTCCCAGCGGCCTTTCTCTCCTGTTTTTTCTGATAAATAGACTTAATAAGCTTTACCCACTTTTCACAGTCCCCGGTTTTTAGTACGGCCTTAAATCTTTCACTTCTTTGCCTGTCATTATCTATCCAGACAGTTTCCTGATCCGGCAATGATTCAATAAGCGACATGACCTCATCCTTTGAAAGGATCTTTCTCATCATCACTTTTCTATTGTCAACGGGTGTTTTGATGGTTAGATTGTTGCCGTAGGCAGGCTCCATAATATAATACTGGGTTTCATCACCGCTGATATTCTCTTCCACTCGGATATCAACAATCTTATATACTCCCATGGCGTTGTAAATAACATAATCATCAATGCTAAACATGAAAATCCCCCCTGATCTGATACTATGATGATAATACAAAAAAATACAGTTCCGACAACCCGCCCCACCGCCGGAACTATATATAATTGTACCACAAATGGTAATTTCAATGTAATATGCTTTTTAACTAGATTTTAGGAGCAGAAGCCCATCTCTTTTTACGTATTTTTTTCTACAGGGTACCCAGCCTGCCTCTAAAGGGCTATTTTAGGGCATATCAGCCCTCATCCGCCGGCTGGTCAGGCTCAACTATGAGTTCATCGCTAAGCTCGAAGCTTTCGGTTTCAGGATTGAATTTTAGCGTGGAATGCAGGGTTCCTACATACGAGGCCGGCATGGGCGAGATCGGTATGGCGCCTGTAACTACAAGGCACTGACTTTCCTGGCCCACCCCGATGGAATAATGGCCGGTAAAATGCTCGGGGGTATATGAGTATTTGGATACATCATCATCCGATACCCACACATAACCATAATAGTCATTACCTTTATCATCGGTTATCCGGCATTTGAGATAGTTGGAATTCACTATTTCCATGGGTTCAACCGTTATGCGTGAACCAAGTTCCTGCAGGATCCTGTCTTTATCGATCTGGTATTTTTTGAATGTCTCGAGGTCATAGACATCGCTGGTGCCCTCCCAAACGCCGGTGCCACCGCCTCCATTCTCTATTACCAGCTCGTCCTTTCCGTCACCGGTAAGGTCAAGCAGATGGATTGCCGTATAGTCCGATGTTGCCGCAAACAAGGCCTTCATCTCGCATTCCATCGATTTTCCGTTATGGTAGACCACGGCGTTTCCATCTTTGTCAACAATGACCTTAACATCCTTCTTTTCGTTCAAAAGCTGGTAATATTCCTTCCCGTCAATCAATTCTCTCGAAAGGGTAAAGCCCGAGAAAAAGTATTCAGAATTCTCCTTGTACCAGTCAAACTGGTCATAATATTCGACGGGTTCATCCGGTATTTCAAGGCCTTCAATTTCAGAGGGGGCTGTAACGGTTTTAATAATCGGCTTCTGACCTGATTGATCGGATTTCGACGTTTGCTGGCTATTATCATTAATGAAGCAAGCTGTGAGGAAAACGAGCAATAATACAGAAAATACAGCCACTGGTTTTTTCATGTTTAATACCCCCTAAGTTATCTATGAAAGGCAGGTTCTCATTTGTAAGTGCTTACTGCATTATACCATATTCTTTATTTGTATTCATTTTATCCTACAAAATATAAGATACAACAAAACCCACCTCTCTCCGAAGCGGGTTTCATTGAATCATTATATGGTGCGGACAAAGGGACTTGAACCCCCACGGTTTCCCGCCAGATCCTAAGTCTGGTGCGTCTGCCAATTCCGCCATGTCCGCAAATTAATGCAAATATAATAATAAGGCCTGAAGAGGGTTTTGTCAAC
>JAAYTP010000048.1 GCA_012518025.1 Clostridiaceae bacterium | reverse complement strand
CAGATACTTAAGAACTTCTTCGGTAATCTTGAAGTTTCTTTCAAGCTCAGCAGGAAAGTCCGGATTAGCTGAGAAGTTCATGAGTACATAGTACCCTTCCTTCTGGTCCTGGACTTCATATGCCAGCTTCTTTCTGCCCCATTCCTCTGTGCTCTCGAGTTCACCGTTTTGGGAAACCAGGTTGTTGAATCTTTCAACCATAGCCTTAACCTGTTCTTCCTCGAGGGTGGGAGAAATGATGTAGACGCATTCATACTTTCTCATGGCAAAGTCACCTCCTTCTGGACTAATCGGCCCTGCATCCCATGTGCAGAGCAAGGATCCGCCGCTTAAACCGCGGCTCTGCGGCCTGCAACCGTACGATGTACCGTACTGCAGGCTACACAGTATAATAACATAATCGGCGGCAGGCTGTAAACCCTGTGCCACTTAAAAGAGATCGCCGCGCTTCGCTCGCGATGACAATTCGGGCCTGTCATTGCGAGAAGGCGGAGCCGACGAAGCAATCTCGGAGATCGCCGCGCTTCGCTCGCGATGACATTCACTTTTTCATACGTTCAAGGGTCTCCTTGATAAGACCGATTTCCTGAACCAGGGTTTTTATTCTCAGAGCTTGCCGGGATACGGCCACAGACAGGGTAAAAACTATCATCAAAAGAAGAAAGATTACACAAAGATAAAGGGCGTTCACCGGCAACTCAACATGCATGAGCGCTGCAATAAAAAACAGGATCTCTGGAAAAAGGGATAACAGCACAAAGCTGAAGCTGGTGAGAATCCATGTGAGGGCATACTTGAGTTCCAGCTTTTTGGTTCTCACCATATTCAAAATGAATATGAAAAAGCACACAGATCCGATTACAAGGATTACTCTCAACACACTGCTCATTTAATACCATCCCCATTCTTCCTTGCTATGGCTGCCATGATAACAGCCAGGGTGACCTTGATCATGTAATAGGCGGCAAGATTTTTTGTAATGGACGATTCTCCCGACTGTCTCGGACGCATGATCACAGGAACCTCAGCAATACGGTATTTGTTTCGCAAGGCTGTAACTATGGTCTCAGGTTCTGGGTAGTCCTTGGGGTAGTTGTTTGCAAAAAGCTTGATAAGCTCCCTGTTGCAGGCTCTGAAACCCGAAGTCGGATCGGATATATATTGGCCTGTAACAAGTTTTATCAGCCCGGTGAAAAACTTGATCCCCGCACGTCTTGAGAGGGAGGACTGATAGCCTTTGTTCTCGATAAAGCGGGAGCCTATGCTCATATGATAACCTTCATGGATACGCGACAAAACCAGTTTGAGGAATTTCGGGTCATGCTGACCGTCGCCATCCATCTGTACTGCGATATCATAGCCATGGTTCAGGGCATATCTGTATCCTGTCTGCACCGCTCCGCCTATTCCCAGGTTGACAGGCAGCGTCACCACGGGAATACCGTGCTGGTGGCAGACCTCCTCGGTATTGTCGGTTGAACAGTCATTGATGACCACAACATCAACGTCCAGGGGTACCTCCTTTAGTTCCTTGAAGAGTTTGGGGAGGTTCTTTGCTTCCTGGTATGCGGGTATGATAATAAGGGTCTTCAAGGTGTTTCTTCTCCTTAATGTGTCTTGGTTATAGGTTACCATATGGAAATGTTTTTTACTATAAGGATGACAGTGCCATGCTACGATCGCAATGTCCTTATGCGTTCATATATCTGGTTCACCAGAAATGCGGCACCAACCATAATGAAGAACATTATCTGGTAGGCATAGCGGGGATCAGGGATGAACATAAGCTGGAGACCCAGAATTATCAGCCCATAGAAATACAGGTAAAACCCCCTGATGTTTTTGATGGAGTGCCATATCAT
>JAAYTP010000047.1 GCA_012518025.1 Clostridiaceae bacterium | reverse complement strand
GAGTTTTGTCTGCCATTATCCGCAAACCTCCTTGAAAATTTTCGGATTATCCAATTCTTGACCCATGACCCATATCCGAATATCTAGGAAGGATGGGGGCAGTTCAAAATTGTTAAATCCATAATGATGATTAAATCATCTCTTGTAGTATATCACGCATTAAGAAAAATACAAGGGGTAAGTAAAAATAATTAAAGGCAAACATATAAAAAAAATGAACCTATCTTGCTATAATATTACATGGTAAAATGGAAATGCTTTATGATGCAAACCAGATGAAAGCTGTCATATGACTATTAGCGGTTTCTTTACATGTAAAAGATCGTATTAGATAATGAAAAACCACACCAGAATCTGGAGTGATTATTGACATTAAATATCAGAAGAAAAAGGCGGTTGAAGATTATGGCATTCAAATCAGGTTTTATAACCATTATTGGAAGACCAAATGTTGGGAAATCCACCTTGCTGAATCTCCTCACAGGGGAGAAGGTGGCGATCATGTCGAAAAAGCCCCAAACCACGAGGCATAATATACGAACCGTGGTGACAAAGGATGATTTTCAAATGGTTTTTGTGGATACACCCGGCATTCACAACCCCAAAAACAAGCTGGGCGAATTCATGAGGAATTCCGCCATAGACACCCTGGATGATGTGGATATCATATTGTACCTTGTTGAGGCGACCGATAAGGGAATCGGCCCTGGCGATCAATCCATTATTTCAGCCCTCTCCAAAACCGAAACGCCGGTCATCCTGGCAATTAACAAAGTGGATTTGATTGAAAAGCAAAGGATCCTGCCTCTTATAGAACAATACAGCAAGGCCTATGACTTTAAAGAGATCATACCCATCAGCGCAATAGATGCAAAAACAGCTGATCTGGTCTTCAACGTGCTGAAGGAATACCTTCCCGAGGGAGAAAAGCTCTACCCTGACGATATGCTGACCGATCAGCCTGCAAGGGTTATGGTTCAGGAACTGATCAGGGAAAAGATGCTGGAGCTTCTGGATGAAGAGGTGCCCCATGGGGTGGGTGTTGAGGTGGTTCGCTACAAGGAGAATGAGGAACAGGATATTCTGGGAATAGATGCGAACATATACTGTGAAAAAGCCTCCCATAAGGGAATAATCATTGGAAAGGGCGGTGCCATGCTGAAAAAAATAGGGACACGTGCCAGGGAAGATATTGAAAGACTTATGGGGATGAAGGTTGTGTTAAAGCTCTGGGTCAAGGTGAAGGAAGATTGGCGAAATAGTGATTTTATGCTCAATGAACTTGGGTATAAATCATAGAGGGGAACCTGACATGGCGCTTATAAGGACAAAGGGCTTGGTAATAAGGGAGGTCAATGTGAGTGATGCCGATAAGATCATCACCCTTATTACCGAGGATATAGGAAAGGTTTCGGTATCGGTGCGGGGGGCGAGAAAGAACAACCGCTATTCCTATGGAACGCAGGTACTTACTTACGGCCAGTTCATATTGTTCAAGGGGCGAAACAACTATATCCTTAACGGATGTGATATACTGGCCTCATTCTATGACCTGGCCAATGACCTGGAAAGGTTTACATACGCGGCACATATGATTGAAATGGCATCGGATGCATCCTCTGATGATCAGACCACTGCCAGGGTACTGAATCTTCTTCTCCATGGACTAAATGCGCTTAACAAAGGTCGGGAACCCTTGCTGGTATCATCAGCCTTTACCATAAAGCTCATGCAGATATGCGGTTATCCGCCCCATGTCACAAGCTGTGCATCCTGTGATGAAAAGGATTTTGAATCCATATACTTTTGTTTCAGCAGGTGCGGCTTTGTCTGTGAGAATTGTGCCAGAACCAATAAAGATGCGGTTCCCGTGACCATTGGCACGGCGAAGGCAATTCTGCATGTGCTTTGCTCCGATAACCCGGGCGTTTTTAAGTTTAGGCTTTCACCGGGAAATTTGGAGTCATTCTCCTATATTGCTAACCGCTATATTGCGGAGAGATTTGATAAGAAATACGGGAAATTGGACTATCTCAAAGAGATCAGTCAGGTATCATATCATTTGGGGGGAAATGATTCATGAAGAAATACCTGTTCAGTTCAGGCGAGGTTATGTTTGAAAAAAACCTGAAACAACTGGAGGAAGGTCTGTTTGTAGCTGAATTCATGCGATATGCCGACGTGGGTCCCGATACCGAATATATCTGTGTTGGAAGGCTCAACGATAAAGAGGCAGAGATCAGTTTCGTCCTTGCCGATGATCAATTGGAGCATGTTAAGATGAAGCATACCTATAATATCCTCATGCAATCCGACCTTCTTAATGCGAACTGGAAAGAATACAGGGTCAGTTACACATGATATGAATTTATTGAGAGCCCAAGTGTTTTGGAGGCGATGGTTAGTCAGTGGATGCGCAAAGGTTGAAGCAGCTTCTTTCCAGAGAGGAAAGTGAAAAACTGGATTTCAAGGCCTGTCTTAAGCTTTGTACTGAAAGCGACAAGAAAGAACTGGTGAAGGATGTCACCGCCATTGCCAACTCAAGGGGCGGAAGGGGTCATATCCTCTATGGAGTTGAAGATAAGACCAAGCGCATTCTCGGCATTGACAAATCAGACTTTCAGGAAGAACAAATCCAGCAGATCATATATAACAGAACCGATCCGCCGGTTCCGGTACAGGTTGATTTCGTTGAGTATGAAAGAAAAACGCTGGCGGTTATCACGATTTATAAAAGCCGCCATGCCCCTCATCAGGTGATCCAGAACGGGTCTTTCTATATCCGCAGAGGATCCACCACTGACCATTTAAGGAGAGCAGAACTGGCATCCATTTTCCAGGAAAACGGACTTCTTTCTTTTGAAACCGTCATCAGAACTGATGCTGGACTGGATGCGCTGGATATGAAAAGAATCCGGAGCTTTTTTTCCGGACTTCAGATTGTTGGTGACAGACCCAATGAGATTCTCATGGAAACCTTCGGGTTTATCGGTGACAAGGGTAATGGAGAATATAGTCCCACCATTGGCGGACTGCTGTTATTCGGACAGAACATGCAGGTTTATATGCCCCACAGCCATATCAGGATCATCCAGGATCAGCATGCAGAAGTGAGAACAGATAATATTCCCGGTATGCTGGATTGGGCGTCCGCCAGGATGCGCAAGATCATCGACGATGATGAATATCCCTTTGCTGCTGTCGAGGAGGCTATTGCCAACGCCCTGGTTCACAGGGATTATCTGGATGCTTCAAGGGGTATAACTGTCAATATTACAAAAAAGAGTATTGAGATAACCAACCCCGGCGCCTACTTTGGCGGAAACCGAGTTTACGGATACAGAAAGGACGATTTTCCTTTGAGACGGAATCCCTGGCTCTATCAAAGGCTTTTTCTTGTTGACGAGAAAAAGCGCTTCTTAAAATACGGGCTGGGAATAAACAATATAAAGCGCGCTTTTGAAGGGATAGGCAAGGTTAAGTTTATCAATCTGGGCAGGAGCAATGCATTCCGTGTGGTGTTTCCCAGGATCCCCAAAGAATAGGCCAATCACATCAGATCCGTGTTTTCCTTCTTTTCATCCCTATTGTCATGAGAATTTTTTTTCTTCTTTTCAGACTTGCTGTCCGAGCCGTTTTTTTTCTTTTTATCATCCTTTTCCTGGTCATCATGTTCCTTGTCTTCAGCGGTTAACATGCGGATGATTTTCTTAGCGGCAAGAATGCTGGAACTGGCTTCAAAGGTCAGTTTGAAGGCCAGCATCCCCAGAGCATCCCTGTTGTTGAAGCTGTCGTTCTTTTCAGCAAGAATCTCTTCTTCAACACGCTGTGCTGTAACATGAAGGGTGTCGTCCTGAATGGTTCGGAACCTGTTGTAGAATTCCTCCATATCCATGTATCCTGTTTGATGCTTGATGATATTTGAAATATCGGTTATGGGCAATACCTGCTTAAGCATGGATATGGCAAGAAGATATGCCAGATGATCCCGTGAATATTTTTTCTTACTGGGCCTGGGGATTATTTCATTCTTCACATAATTGTTTATCATTGATGGCGTGATGAGTTTGTCTTCGCCGTCCTGGGTGAAAACCCTCATCTGTCGTTCCAGATAGGTGATGACCTGATCCATATAAAGATCAAGATCGGGAAGAGAATCCCACTCAGGTGTCTGATGATCTTTTAGCTCCGAAAACCATGAGACCATTTCGTTTTTCATATCTGCAGATTCCATATGCAATCCCTCTCATATAAAGGCTCTGTTCAACTCTTAAATTTTTACAGTGCAATTTTGGTGAATATTATAACACGATTAATAAAATCTCACAATATGGTTAATATAATCATTGACAGTATATGCATAATAGTATAACATAGTAATCAAAACTAGATGAAGGGTTAATTCGGATCCAGGAAGTGGTTATGATGATTGAAAAGATAAAAAAGATAGATGTATGGGGTGACTCGGTTCTAAAAGGCATTATCTACGACAAGAGCAGGGGCAGATATACGCGGTTGAGAGAGGAGAATGCGGTTCATGGTTTAAAAAACATGGGACTGGATATCCGTAACAATTCCCACTTTGGTCTTACGGCTCCAAAAGCCAGGGATTTGATGATACGTGCGTTGGATAAAGGTATCGACTGTGAAGTTGCTGTCATTGAGTTTGGCGGAAATGATTGCGACTATAACTGGAAAGAGGTGTCGCAGCACCCGGAAAAAGAGCATATATGCAATACCCCGCTTGATCTGTTCAAACAATGCATCATCGATATGGTAGGTCTGCTGAAGAAGAAAAACATACGTCCCGTGCTTATGAATCTTCCTCCCATCGACTCGGTGAGGTATTTCAAATGGATTTCAAGAGGGCTGAATCCTAAAAACATACTCAACTTTTTGGGAGATGTACATCGCATATATCGTCATCATGAATGCTACAATCTATGTGTCATGAGTCTAGCAAGCGGTCTGGGCTGTGACCTGATTGATGTCCGGCAGCCCTTCCTGATGCAAAAGGATTACAGCCAGTTTTTGTGTGAGGATGGTATTCACCCAAACCAGCGCGGACATGCCCTGATACAGGCGGTAATGAGTGATTATGTAAAGAATTTTGCATTTTAATACAGTAAGTCACATTCCGGACAGAACACCGTTCTGATGAGGTAGTATTCTTACATGGGATGGCCACAGGCGCCTACAGAGAAGATAACCATACAGTAATAGCTGCATACCATTTGGTATGCAGTTTGCTTTATAAAGGTCTTTTCTATAAGTACCATAACTGATGAGGAATCCATATCCATAAAGTTGTTAATTTCGTTCTTGACAAGGTGTGGTGTACCATGCTTAAATTAGTGGTAGTCATTATTACTACCAAAAGGAGTCATGATTGTGACACTGATCCAATGCCTGATGAAAACCGGGCTTACCCGACACGAATCGGAGCTGTATGTGGCATTGTGCAGAGAAGGAGAAATGAACGGATATGAGGCCGCAAAAGCCACCGGAATTCCTCGTGCAAATGCCTATCAGGCTCTTGCGAGCCTGGCCGACAAGGGCGGGGCATATGTTATCGAAGGAACGGTTCTTCGCTATACGGCGGTACCACCCGACGAATACTGCAACAATGTTCTTTCCCATATGAATACCATCCTGGAGCAGATAAAAAAAGAATGCCCCAGGAAAAAACCGCAGTACGAGCCCTATATTACCATAACGGGCTTCCAGCACATTGTGGATAAGATGAAGAATATGATAAGACAGGCCAGTAAGAGGGTTTATGTATCACTATCCGAAAAAGAGATGGCCTATGTCCGGGATGAATTGCTGGATGCAGTAAGGCGTGGTCTTAAGGTGGTAGTTATAACCTCGGCCGGGGTCTCATTGGAGGGGGCAATGGTCTATACCATTCAGAGAACACCTGGTCCAATCAGGATTATCGCAGACTCCACCCAGGTGCTTACAGGCGAAGTATCAGGTCTTGATGAGGACAGCTGCCTGTATTCCAGAAACAAACCACTGGTTGAGCTGATTAAGGATTCCCTTAAAAATGAAATATTACTATCGGATACTGGAGGTCGCAGCCAATGAACCAAATGTTGCAGAAACACTTTTTAAGCCAGGTTGACGTTGAGGATTTGCTCAAAGAATATGGAAGCCCGCTGTATGTCTATGATGAAAAAACGCTCAGGGAGAGGGTAAAAGAGATGGTGAACCTGCTGCCATATCCCTGGTTCGGAGCCAGTTGCTCCATAAAGGCTAATTCCAACCTGTTTCTCCTTGAAATATTGAAAGAGGAAGGCATGGATGCCGACGCCATGTCCCCCGGTGAGATATATTTGTTGGAAAAGGCTGGCTTTGATGGATCACGAATCTTTTATATATGCAATAATGTATCGGCTGAAGAGATGAAATATGCGCTGGACAGGGGAATACTCATCAGTGTGGATTCCCTTTCGCAGCTGGAGATGCTGGGAAGGATCAACCGGGGAGGAGAAGTTGCTCTAAGGTTTAATCCCGGAACCGGCGCCGGCCATCATGAGAAGGTGATTACCGCAGGTGCCGGAACCAAGTTCGGGATTCAGGAAAACATGATTGAGGATACCAAAGCCATTGCAAAAAAGTATGGTTTGAGGATAGTGGGCATCAATCAGCATATCGGTTCTCTATTCCTGGATGGAAAACCGTTCATCGACAGCGTGAAGGCATTACTCCGCATAGCCGCACAGTTTGACAACCTGGAATTTGTTGATTTAGGCGGGGGCTTCGGAATACCCTACAGGCGATTCCATGGGGAGAAGCACCTGGATCTTCAAGAACTTCGGAATGAGCTCGCTCCGCTGCTTTTGGATTTCAGAAAGCAGTATGGAGGGGGTCTTAAGTTCAAGATTGAGCCCGGCCGCTATCCATTTGCAGAATGCGGTGCCATTCTTGGAACAGTGCATGCGGTA
Source organism: Clostridiaceae bacterium (assembly GCA_012518025.1). Taxonomy (GTDB): domain Bacteria; phylum Bacillota; class Clostridia; order DSM-8532; family DSM-8532; genus Thermoclostridium_A. The sequence goes on along the minus strand of JAAYTP010000047.1, from coordinate 22,054 downwards.
AAAACAAACTATGGCACTGAATATATAGGAACCGATATCGGCTTTAATGTACTGATGAGACCTATGCTCTATGATTCCTATCACGAGATTGTAGCTTTCAGGAACAACAAAATTATCGAAGCCCGGGATGAAGAGAAGGTTACCATTGTCGGTAACATATGTGAAACCGGTGATATCCTGGCCAGGGACCGATACATGCCGCCCTTGCAGGAAGGAGATGTATTAGGGGTTCTGGATGCCGGTGCCTATGGCTATGTTATGTCCTCAAACTACAATCAAAGGCTGCGTCCTGCGGAAGTACTTATAACCTTAAACGGTGACATAAGGCTGATCCGGAGGAGGGACACCCTTGAAGACCTGCTGGTTGGATTTAGATTTTAAACCCATGGTTTAAGCATATTTTGCTTAACATCTGCTCAAGATAGAGATTGAGAATCTATCCTGAGGAAGAGTATCCATGGCAGAAGAAATAAAAAAAGCAAAAACGGGACTGATAATGATCACCTATGCCATCCTGCTGCTTGCCGGGCTTTTGAATCTGAATGGCCTGCTATCCTTTTTAGGGAAAGTGATCTCACTTATCAGTCCCTTTCTTTACGGCATTGCAATTGCTTATGTTCTGAATCTGTTGATGCGCCTTTTTGAAAGGCTTTTTTCCTTTATGGGAAATAGCAGAAACCTTCTTATAAGGCGGCTGAAAAGACCCCTGTCCATTCTTTGCGTTTTTTTGACACTGGTGGTTATAGTTGTGGCCTGGATGGTTCTTGCAATACCCCAGCTTTCATCAAGTGTTTCTAATATTGCCACCAATATGCCCGAGTATGTGGCTGATGTTGAGCGATTCCTGAACAAGACAATTGAAGATCTGGGGCTTAAGGGAGGATTCTGGCAGAAGGTCTCCCTCAACTGGAACGAGATGGTGTCAAAGGCTGGCCAGGCCATTTCCAGCACCTTCCCGCGTATATTCGCATTCACTAAGAATTTTGCCGGGTTCATCATCAATATGGCTACAGGAATACTTATCTCCATATACATGCTTGCCGCCAAGGAAAAGCTCCTGTTCATTCTGAGAAAGCTAATGTACGCCTGGCTGCCCAAGAGGTTTTGCAACCGGTTGATGGATATCTGTGCTGTTGCTAACCGCACTTTCAGGGGTTATTTCTCAGGAATGATCATGAATGCGCTGATAGTGGGGGTAATGGCCTTTACCGGAATGATAATCCTAGGCATCCCCAATGCTTTCCTTCTTAGTATGATACTGGCTGTAACCGGCCTCATCCCCATCATCGGACCACTTTTAGGATCAATCCTCAGCTTTATCATTGTCCTTCTGGTGGTTCCGGAAAAGGCGCTTTTGTATGCCATCTTGCTGTTGGTCATTCAACAGATGGACAGCATACTGATATATCCGAGGGTGGTTGGGCGCTCCATCGGACTGGGGGGGATATGGATACTCTTCTCTCTCATACTGGGGGGAAGTCTGTTTGGTATAGTGGGTACTATAGCGGGAATACCCGCCTTCGCGGTGGTCTGGACCGTAATGAGAAAGTTGACAAACAACAGGCTGCGGAAAAAAGAAATCGTTATTGAACCCTGAATGCATTCCTGCGATGGACGGATTATTCGGACGATGTTAGTATAAATAGTGAACAATTTACACTTTGCATCGTCTAATCATGTAAAAGGGGAATCCTGTTCAGTTTGTGCAGAGCATATATAACGGGATAACACTCTTAAGATCGTCCATGTTTGGAGGTAATGAAAATGAAAATCAAGGTAGGTATTGTTCTCACAATAGTTTTGGTTCTGTGTTTGGTGGGCTATATTATCAGTACACAAACCCAAATAAATGCCGATCTGACTAAAGAACCCGAAAAAGATTCGGTTCAGGTGTCACCTGAGGAAGCAGGAATGGCTGAAGAAATCGATCTGGCAGGAGCCGATGTACCGGGTAGCAGCGAAGACAAGATCGTTGACCAAGCCGACCATAAAGACAGCACGGGGGAGGAGGATGAGCTTCTAACCGCTTCAGGCACATTCAATGGCAGGATCGACAATAACTTCATCGAGATTGAACTGAAGGATGGTACTGTACGAAGCTTCCAACTCAGTGAAGATCTCAGGAAAAGCTTTGATGATTATGGTTTCGATATTGGGGACAGCCTGCGGTTTAGTTATCGGGAAAGAGAAGGGCAGAATCCCCTCATAGAAAGAATCGAGTAACAATACCTACTCCTGAGCGGGATGTGCTGACACCACTGTTCGGATATGGCAGTGGTTCGGGAATAGCTGTCATATTCTTTATTGTAGGGATGATCGGGTTTGTGGCATGCTTTATGAGCATTAAAAATCCAATATATAAAAGCTTGGATGAAGGACCGGTATTAGTAGGCGAAAAGGCAGATATGACGGATCATTAATCCTTAATGGCAAAACGGAATAAAGAGTACAAAAAAGCCCATCCTCATGGATGGGTTTTAGTTTTGGTGCGGTCGACCGGACTTGAACCGGTACGCTCGCGCATACGCCCCTCAAACGTACGTGTCTGCCAATTCCACCACGACCGCATATCCTATTCTGGTGCACTTTTCGGCGCAAGTTTTATTATACAAGCATCAACGAGCCATGTCAACATCAATTTCTGTTAGCGGAAAAGAACATTCTGGATCAGTGTCTGCTTTCATTATGGAGGCAATTATCTATGGCGATGACCAAGGTGCTGAAGAACGCGGCGTTATTGGGGTCATGAACCACCAGTTCATAGCTGTCTCCAAAGCTAAACCATTTTTTATGGATCTCACCAACAGGAATCCCATTGTTGAAGATGGTAAAATCCATGCCAAACAGATTGCCTTCCATTGTGTAATCCCCGTATTGACTTTGAATGGCAAGGCGGGGCTTAAAAAATGAGAATTCCTTTTTCACTATGGCACAGAGAATATCCCCGGCGAAAATATGGTATTCGGGAAGGAACCGGAAAAGCTTCTGCTGAATAAAATATAATTCCTGCCCCGTCATATCGAATACATGAATTTTGGCCCCCATGGAGAATATCCGTCCCTGAACAGCAAATACAGGCTGCTGCATTTCGTTGAATACATAATACTTGTCCCCAAGGGAAAAAACCTTTTGCTTTATATAGAGTTTCATTTCTTTCCTCCGGAAAAATCAATCCTATATGATTCTACCACGTTGCTCTTCAAATATGAAAGATAATCATCAATAGGGCTGATAATATTATCCCCCTATGTAATGCCATTATGGTATAATGAAACTGTTTTTATGCGGATGGTGTGATGCTATGTCCGTTTACAACGTTTCTTGCCGAACCATTCATAGCTAGGGTTTGGCTGCGGCGAATAGGTGCAGCACCATGCCGGTAAGACTAGCAATGAATCTTTATAAACAAGATGAGAAAAAAGACAGAGGTGTGTTTAATGGCCGATGAACCCATTTTTGAAGGTGCACCGGGAGAAAAAATTGAAGATAACAGGAGCCGCCTGGCTATATTTTTCGGGGTGTTATACAGGAAATTCTGGAAACTGATAACCGTCAACCTTATGTTTTTGGTGTTTAATATCCCCGCCATTATTATCTCGTACTTTTTGAGTGTATATCTGGTGGCCTTGTTCATTCCTGAAGCAGCCAACATTCCGATTACTGAATTCAGCATGCTGGTGTTTGACAGCGGCTTTCCTACAGCCATGTTCTTTATGGCGATTCCTATTATCACAGTTGGTCCTGCCCAGGCAGGGTTGACCTATTTGCTGCGGTGTTATTCCTATGAGAGACCCACTTTCAACTGGTCGGACTTTAAGGACAAGATGAAAGAAAATATGAAACAGGGCATCATAGTAAGCCTGATCAACCTTTTTATACTGGTCTTTCTGGTCTTTGATCTATACCTGTATCCAAAGGTGTCAGATGGCGGTGCGCTGTTCTCTATAGCCAATGGTCTGATCATTATGGTATTTGTTCTATTCGTGATGGCATCATTGTACATCTATCCAATGATGGTTACCTATGAACTGAGAATCAGGGATTTATACAAGAATGCCATTCTGTTCGCTCTTGCACGTTTTGTACCCAATCTTGTGATTTTAGCCCTGTGTTTCCTGGTGATCATCGGTCCTACCCTGATATTTCTCTTAACTGCTAATGGAATAGTTCTGATGGTTACCTATGTATTCTACCTCTTCCTTGGATTTACCCTGCCGGGGCTCATCATCAATTTCCTGATCAATCCTGTTATGGACAAATACCTCAACAGGAAGGTATAGGGGATGTACGCAGGTTAAAGCAGAAGGCTGCCTATTATCGGCAGCCTTTTATAGTCATTTCATCTTCAAGAATTAAAAATATCCTGCATCCTGTATAGGCCAGGCTCTTTTTTGTGCAGGAAGGTTGCAGCCTTAAGGGCTCCTTCAGCTAACAAACCTTTGGACAGGGCGGTATGCTTGATTTCCAACAATTCATCATTGCCTGCAAACAGTACGGTATGCTCGCCTGTGATGGTGCCTCCCCGGATGGCGTGGAGACCTATCTCGTCCCTGGTGCGCTTCTGGTTGCTGGAATGCCTGTCGTAAACATACTTCATATGGTTAGGGGAAATAGCTGCGTTTATGGCATCCGCGATGGCAAGGGCAGTGCCGCTGGGTGCATCCACCTTCTGATTATGATGCTTCTCAATTATCTCAATATCGAAGGATCCATACAGGGTTTTAACGGCCATCCTTACCAACTGGATCAAAAGATTTATACCAAGCGACATATTGGCAGAAAGGAGGACAGGTATTTCAGAAGCAGCCTTTTCAATCCTATTTTTTTGCTCTTCAGAAAAACCGGTGGTGGCTATGACAATGGGAAGTTTTTTTTCCAGTGCATAGCCTATTATGCTGTTCAGAGAATTTGGGTGCGAAAAATCAACGATCAGATCAATTTTCTCCTTGATATCGGACGTGTTGGTATATACCGGGAACGGGGCGCTCTCATTTGGAGAGATGTCCAAACCGGCGACAATAGCGAGATCGTTACGAAATCTGGCGCATTGGGCAATATTCTGACCCATTTTTCCGTTGCAGCCATTCAGCAGTATATTTATCATTTTATCAACCTCCGGCTATAAATCAGATAAGATAAGAGTCAAGTCAGTTAAATCAGTCCGTATTCAATCATTGCCTTCTTCAGTATTTCCATACCCTGCTGGCTTATGTCCACAAGGGGCATACGGCAGCGTCCAACGTCCATTCCCATCAGGTTCATGGCCGCCTTCACAGGGATGGGGTTTGTCTCACAGAACAATGCCTTGACCAACGGTTCAAGCCTGATCTGCATCCTTCTGCTGGTCTCGAGGTCTCCGTCCATAAAGGCTTTAACAAGCTTGTGCATGTCGGCCGGAATGATATTGGCTGCCACAGAGATAACACCCTTGCCACCAAGAGCCAGTAAGGGGAGAACATTGCCATCCTCACCTGAGTACTGGATCAGTTCATCGCCACAGAGCCAGGCAGTTTCAGCGACCTGCATCAGGTTGCATTCCTTCACTGCCACAATATTATTTATCTCGGAAAGGCGCTTTAAGGTTGCAGGATTGATATTCAAATTGGTTCTTGATGGTACATTGTAGAGAACGACAGGGATGTCTATGCTCTCGGCAATGGCCTTAAAATGCTGGTACAGGCCTTCCTGGGTAGTCTTGTTGTAGTAGGGGGTAACGGTCAGAATTGAGCCGGCTCCTATGCTTTCACAGTATTGGCTCAGCTTGATGGCATGGCGGGTATCATTGCTACCGGCTCCCATCATGATATGTACGCGGTTTTTGATGCGATCGGCGGCAAAGCGCAGAACCTCCATATGCTCCTCATCCGGCATGGTTGAAGCCTCGCCTGTGGTCCCGCAAATCAGTATGGCATCAGTTCCTTCTTTAATCTGCCATTCAATCAGTTCCTCAAGTTTTTCATAATTGACCCCGTTTTCGGTAAACGGTGTGACAAGTGCTACACAAGACCCAATAAATAATGGCTTTTTCATAAGAAGCACTCCTTTCCTTCGCAATAGTCAGAGATAAAAAAAGCTGTCGTTAAGTTAACGGCAGCATATACCTTTGCATAGCAAGAATATATTGTTCTACCGATAGCTCTCCACTGTAAAGACCAGCGACAGTTACAGGGCTGTTAACCGTGTAACCAGGCAGCAGATTGAACGGAATCATACTCCTTCGGCAATTTCTCCTTTCCACCGGGATCATCAGACCCGCCGCCCTCTCCCGGATTACTCATAGAAAATGCTCCTCTATCTATAGATTATATTCAGTTTAATCATTTCATTCCATACCCCTGTGCAAGATTTAAATTAAAAAAGACGATCCGCCACAGGGTTCTGCGTAAGGTTATCGTAAATATTATCACGATTTGGACACATTGTCAAAGAGCATTTTATTATGATATAGTTAAGGGGATGAATGGCTGGAAACCGGAGGTAATAAAGTGTCTCCAAAAAAGGTACAAAAGAAATCAAAGAGAACTGGAAAAGCAACATCCAAGAAGAAGACCAATTCAAACAAAAGCCGGCTGAAAGCTGAAGTCGCCGGGCTTCTTATCGCTGTTACCGGTATTATCATGATGCTCAGCATTTATTTTCACGGTGCCGCCGGGCCTTTGGGCGAACTCATAGGCAGATTGACGGGCGGCCTTTTTGGCTTGATGGGATACATTATTCCCCTAATTACTTTTATATATGGGATCATGACAATATTCAAGCCAAGGACAGTTTCCAGATCAAGAAAAACCACTCTGATACTGATACTCTTATCGCTGATTTCAGCATTGCTGCAGGCCGGGCTTCATGAGGTCACCTTCTATCAGAATATGAATGTAGGCCAATACATCACCACTTTCTACCATGAGGGAGTACGCGCCATCGGAAAGGGTATGGATGGTTTTGTTGCTTCAGGTGGAGTAATCGGAGGTATTATTGGAGTTCCGCTGCTATTCGTATTCAAAAAACTGGGAACCATGATCATCCTCATCACCCTTGCCATCATATCTGCCATGCTCCTAACAAGGCTTTCTTTGGCGGATGCTGCAAAAAGTGTTGCCCGGGGAACGGCTGAAGCTGTCACCGGAGTGGTGGATGCGGTCAGGAAAAAGAGAAGTGACCGTGCTTTGGAAAGAAGTCTCCAGGAGACTACCAGTGAAACTGCCGCAACTGAAACACGTCCTCGTACCGAAAGGCGTGCCAGAATACTGGATTTTCCGCTTCAGGAGATAAGGGGAGAAGAGACCCAGGAACCTTCTGAGGCTGAATCTATCCAACAAGAGGATACGCCGCTGGTGTTGGGAGATGAACCGGCCATGGGTCAGATTCCCGTAGAAAGAACACCCGTAAAAACTGTTGAGGAAAGAAAAGCGGTTCCCCAACAAAAAACAGTTCACCAGGAAGATATGCCTTTAGTGGGTGAAACCGCAAGTATAGCAAACCCTGAGCATAAAGGACAATATATTTTTCCGCCGCTGGAGCTTTTGAGCCGATCCAGGGAGAGCGAAAAAAACATGAGAAGGCTTAAATCCGGCGCTGTTGATAATGCCAAAAAGCTTGAATACACTCTGGAAAGCTTTGGAATAGGAGCCAAGGTGGTCAATGTATCCATCGGTCCAGCGTTTACTCGTTATGAGCTGCAGCCGGCTCCAGGCGTGAAGGTCAGCAGGATCGTGAACCTGACCGATGATATTGCTCTTAACCTTGCGGCCTCCGGTGTTCGCATAGAAGCCCCCATACCCGGAAAAGCGGCCATTGGCGTTGAGGTTCCCAATAAGGAGGTAGCCCCAATAAGCCTTCGCAGTGTACTTGAATCCCCGGAGTTCGCTCAGCATGAATCCAGGCTGGCAGTAGCCCTGGGAAAGGATATTACCGGTGAGAACACCGTGGTTGATCTTGCAAAGATGCCACACATCCTGATAGCGGGGGCAACAGGCTCGGGTAAGAGTGTGTGCATCAACTCCATCATCATAAGTTTGTTATATAAGTCAACCCCTGATGATGTCCGGCTGCTCATGATCGACCCCAAGGTAGTGGAACTGGGGGTTTATAACGGAATTCCTCATCTACTGATTCCCGTTGTGACCGATCCGAATAAAGCGGCTGGCGCCCTCAGATGGGCTGTTTCCGAAATGACAACCCGATACAAGCTCTTTGCCGACCGTGGTGTTCGTGATATTTTGGGCTATAACGCCTCCATAGAGGAAGCCGGTGAGGGCGAAAAGCTCCCGCAGATTGTTATAATTATTGACGAGCTTGCAGATCTTATGATGGTTGCTCCCCATGATGTGGAGGATTCCATATGCAGGCTGGCTCAAATGGCGCGAGCAGCGGGCATGCATCTTGTTATAGCCACCCAGCGTCCTTCTGTGAATGTCATAACAGGGGTTATCAAGGCCAATATTCCTTCACGCATAGCCTTTGCCGTTTCCTCCCAGGTGGATTCCAGAACAATCCTGGATATGGCAGGAGCTGAAAAGCTGCTTGGCAAGGGGGACATGCTGTACTATCCGGTTGGTGTTCCAAAGCCGATACGCGTCAAGGGTGCCTTTGTATCGGATAAAGAAGTAGAATTGACCGTGGATTTTGTTAAGAATCAGATGAAGGCTCTCTATGATGAAGAGATTATTGAAAATATCAATGATGATTCCAGCAGCAGTAAGGAAAATACCGATGACAGCACTGATGAGTTGCTTCCGCAGGCCATAGAGGCGGTTATTGATTGTGGTCAGGCGTCTGTTTCCTTTATTCAAAGGAAGTTCAAGGTAGGATACGCAAGGGCGGGAAGGATCATCGACCAGATGGCTGAGCGAAACATCATCAGCGGCTATGAGGGCAGCAAGCCCAGAAGGGTTCTGATCACTAGAGAGCGCTGGGAAGAAATGAAAATGAGTAGCCATGCGGAGGATGAGGTATGACCCCTTATGCAGGAGTGTCCGGAGGGCTTAATGTATTTCTGGCCTTTATGAATATCCTGATCCTGCTTCTGACAGCTTACATGGGGCTGAGATTCATAAGGCGCACAACCATTTTGACCGCTGCGGTTTTTATGTTTCAGCTTTGTATCCTGACAGCGGGAGTATTGGCCTTTATTAACAAGACCTTCCTTGTGCCCGTTTTTGAGATGGCTTTAATTCTTTTGGGTATTGTTTTTCCATCGGCTTTTTTTGTGCATGACTATATAAGCATGAGGCGGAGGATTAAGGAGAGGGGCATCATCTCGCCCCTGGTCCAGAAGCCGGAAAAGGATGCTTACACAGGAAAGTACAGAGGTTTTGTAGCAGAAGCCCTGGACTGGGGCGGTGAGGCACAAACAGGCATGATTTCGGCCTCGCTTTCCATCAAGGACAAGCCCTTCAAAAAGCATTTCATGAATCAGATACGTGCAGCCCATAAACTCATTGAGAAGGGGAAACTTGAGGAAGCGCTGGCAAGCTACAGAATCCTGTCGGGAATTGCTTGTGATAATCCCTGTATCGTCTATAACACAGCCTGGCTTTTAAGAAGGCTGGAAGAATATGAAGAAGCCCTGAAATGGCACAAAAACACTCTTGACCTGCTAAGCAGCAAAGCAGTCCATGAAACCGGTGAAGTCATGGAAGAGGAGAGCGGGGAAAAAGACGCCTGGAATAAGAATGAGCTGTATGCCATGGCGCATTTCGGATACGGCATGTGCTACTATGCACTGAAAAAATACGAGTTGGCTATAATACACCTAAAAAAGGCCACAAAGTATGTGGTTGATATAAGGGAGACCGATATCAATATAGCAAAGGCCTATCTTGCCTTAGAAAACCTGGAAGAGGCAGAAAAGCATATCCGCAAGGCATTGGAGGAAAAGGATGATGTAAGGCTCCGGTATCTGATTGCCGGTATCTGTTATGAAAAGAACCGGGATATGGAGTGTAAATACCATCTTGAGAAGATCATCGAAAGCCAGCCAGACTTCATGGAGGCATGGGATCTTCTCGGCAAGGTCTGCAGAAAAACCGGTGACTGGAAGGGAGCCGAAATGGCTTACAGGAAACTGATCCAAATCCTTCCTCAGGATGACGATGTTTACTTTCGCCTGGGTTTTGCCCTGAGGCAGGAGGGAAAAACCGAGGAGGCCTTATCCAGTTTTAAAGTGGCTGCTGACATAAATCCAAGACATAGCAGGGCGCTCTACAGTATGGCTTCCATACTGGATGCTCAGGGGAAAAACGATAAGGCTATAGATTGCCTGACCAAATCCCTGGATGGGGATGAAAAACTGGAAATGGCTTATAATCTCCTGGCGGAGATCTATATCTCCAAAGACCGGATTTATGATGCGATTCATGTGTATGAGGAGGCCTCCAGCGAGCATCCGGAGTCTTACCTCATCCAGTATAATCTGGGCGTGACTCTGATGATGGTCAAGCATTATGAGGAAGCGGTCTCGGCCTTCAAACGGGCGCAGAAGATAACACCTGATGACCCTGCACTCTACTATAACTGGGCTTCTGCCGCCATAGCATTAAAGAACTATAGTGAAGCCGCAAGGCTTTACAAGGAAGGACTGCGAATCAAGCCAGACGATGATGAAATACTATATGGCCTGGCTCGTATTTCCGCGCTTTCCGGAGATGTGAAGGCGGCCATCGCTTTTCTGTCCCAGTCTTTTCAGATCAATCCCGGACTGAAGCTGAGAGCAAAGGCATCCCACGATTTCGCATCATTAAGAACTGTCAAGGCTTTCAGGGAAATCACAAGCCTTCCAAAGAAAGAGGACTGACCGAACGATATACACCCGCAGCATATGTGCCGGAATAATTGCGGAGCGGTATAAAGGTCAATGCGAGAGGATGAGAATTATGCCTATATTTGATATGCCCCTTGAAGAACTGAAAAGATATAACGGGATAAATCCCAGGCCTTGGGACTTTGATGAGTATTGGGATGAGGCACTAAAGGAGATGGGACAAACACCCCATGATCTGGAGCTGATACCGGCAGAGTTCCAGACCGATTTTGCCGAATGCTTTCATCTGTATTTTGACGGTACCGGAGGATCCAGAATTCATGCCAAGTATGTAAGACCGGCAAATAGAAAAGGGAAATGCCCGGTTATACTGATGTTTCATGGATACTCGGTCGACTCAGGGGACTGGACTGACAAATTGAGTTATGTCGCTGCCGGATTCTGTGTGGCTGCACTGGACTGTCGAGGACAGGGGGGATTGTCCGAGGACCGGAGCCGGACAAAGGGAACCACCTTTAAATGCCATTTTATCAAAGGTCTCGACGGTGACCCAAAGGATCTGTTCTACAAGCATATGTTCCTGGATACTGCAAAGCTTGCTGATATCGTCCTGGGCTTTCCAGAGGTGGATGAGAACAGGGCAGGAGCTACCGGTGCTTCTCAGGGTGGTGCCCTGACGGTTGCATGTGCCGCTCTTGAACCCAGGATAAAGAAGCTTGCTCCGGTATATCCCTTTTTGAGCGATTATAAAAGGGTATGGGATCTGGATCTGGATGTGGCAGCCTATGAGGAGCTGAGGTACTATTTCAGGCGCTTTGATCCCCTTCACGAAAGGGAGGATGAGATCTTTACCAGGCTGGGTTATATTGATATCCAGAATCTGGCTCCGAGGATCAAGGGCGAAACCCTGTGGACCGTGGGTCTTATGGATACAGTATGCCCGCCATCAACCCAGTTTGCGGCATATAACAAGATTGAGGCCAAAAAGGATATGCTGATTTATCCGGATTTCGCCCATGAAAATATACGTGGTTTGGCGGATAAAATATTCAGCTTTTTTATGGATATATAATAGTGGTTAGGATATACAAAAAAGTTATGATTTCTTGACACCAAATTTAAAAATGTATACAATGATTGCATAATGGCATTCAATATTTTTACTGTTGAGCAGCCATTTCATGGTCCTTACTGCAAGGGTCTTACATGAAAGTGAAGCCAGCTTTTCTTTCATGCTGCAACATCTTTTGATGTTGCAGTTTTGCAGAATACCGATTTCACCCAGTCCTTCGCTGCAATCTTTAGCAGATTGGTCGGGATCCCGATCCGGGATCTGTATTGAAGTATGAAGTGAAATCCGTTTGCTTTATTGATGATGAATTCTGAATGAAGAAAACAAAAGCAAAGGAGGTGAGTGAGATAGAATTAGTTATAGGTCTGGTTATTGGAATAATTATTGCGATAATTGGTTCACTTATATCCTTCCGAAAGGGAGTTGAACATAGAAAACGTGTGGCAGAAGCCGAGATCGAAAGTGCTGAGAAAGAAAGCCAACGTTTGGTAAGTGAAGCTGAGAAAGTTGCAGAGAGAAAAAAGCGTGAGGCTCTGATTGAAGCTCGCGAGGAGATCCACAAAAGCAGAGTTGATCTGGAGAGGGAAGTTCGGGAACGCAGATCCGAGATTCAAAGAACCGAAAGACGTCTTCAGCAGAAGGACGAAACCCTCGAAAAGAAGATGGATGTCCTGGAAAAGAAAGATGAAGCGCTGAACAGGCAGATTCAAGAAATTGAAGCCAAGAAGGCTGAAATCGATGAGATCTACCAGAAGCAGATAGAAAAGCTTGAGAGCCTTTCAGGTTTGACGGTGGATGAAGCCAAGCAATACCTGCTTAGCAGCATTGAAAGCGAAGTCAAACATGAAGCAGCCATCATGGTCAAGGACATTATTGATCGCTCCAAGGACGAAGCCAACAAGAAGTCCAAGGAGGTTCTGGCCTGTGCCATTCAGAGGTGCGCTGCAGATCATGCCTCGGAGATAACCGTTTCGGTAGTGGCTCTGCCCAACGATGAGATGAAGGGCAGGATCATTGGCCGTGAGGGTCGCAACATCAGAACCCTGGAGACGCTTACAGGTATAGATCTGATCATCGACGATACACCTGAAGCTGTAATTTTATCAGGGTTTGATCCAATTCGCAGGGAGATTGCGAGAATCGCACTTGAAAAGCTGATCATCGATGGAAGAATCCACCCGGCCCGTATCGAGGAAATGGTCGAGAAGGCCCGCAAGGAAGTGGAGAATACCATCCGTGAGGAAGGCGAACGCGCAACATTTGAGACCGGTGTCCTTGGCTTGAATCCTGAACTGATCAAGCTGTTGGGTAAACTGAAATATCGTACAAGTTATGGTCAGAATGTGCTCATGCACTCCATTGAGGTATCCCACCTGGCAGGTCTTATGGCAGCCGAACTGGGAGAAGATGTGACTCTTGCGAAGCGTGCAGGTCTTCTTCATGACATCGGAAAGGCTGTTGACCACGAGGTTGAAGGAACCCATGTGACCATCGGTGCCGATCTGTGCAGAAAGTACAAGGAATCGGAGGAAGTTGTTAATGCGGTCATGGCGCATCATGGAGATGTTGAAGCCACATCAGTTGTGGCGGTGCTGGTTCAGGCCGCAGATGCAGTGTCGGGTGCAAGACCCGGCGCAAGAAGAGAAACGCTGGAAACTTATGTAAAACGTTTGCAGAAGCTGGAGGAGATAGCCAGCTCATTCCCGGAGGTTGACAAGTCATTTGCTATACAAGCCGGAAGGGAAGTAAGGATTATGGTCAAACCAGAATTGGTCAACGACGATGGCATGATTATGGTCGCAAGGGATATTGTCAAGAAAATTGAGAACGAAATGGACTATCCGGGTCAGATCAAGGTTCATATCATCAGGGAAACCCGGGCAGTTGAATATGCTAAATAGCAGTTTGTCAGGAAGCGTGAATACGCTTCCTGACTTTTGATTCCACCGTTGCTGAAGGCCTTGGTCAAAATAGTTGCCAGATGCCTTACACGCCAGAAAGGAAGAAATCGTTGAAAGTCCTATTTGTAGGTGACATCTTTGGTGAAGCGGGACGGATAGCGCTAAGAATACAGGTTGAAAAAATCAGGAGCAAAGACAGGCCTGATTTTATCATTGTCAATGGTGAGAATGCGGCAGGTGGCAAGGGAATAACCTATAACACCGCACAGGATATCCTTTCCTGCGGTGTCGATGCCATAACCATGGGGAATCATACATGGGCACGCAAAGAGGTCATGAACATCATTGATTCGGGAATGAGCATCATTCGCCCGGCCAACTACCCCAGGGGGGTTCCGGGGAAGGGTAGGATTATTCTTGAAAACAATGGTTTCAGGCTGGGGCTGGTCAACCTGCTTGGTCGGGTCTATATGGATAATCATGTGGATTGTCCGTTTCAGGCCGCCGACAGGGAGATTCAGAACCTGAAGGGTCAGGCAGATGCCATCCTGATTGATTTCCATGCTGAGGCTACCAGTGAGAAAATAGCCCTTGGGCATTATCTGGATGGACGTGCGGAATGTGTTGTGGGAACTCATACCCATGTACAGACAGCTGATGAACAGATCCTGGAAAAAGGAACAGCCTATATAACTGATGTGGGATTCACAGGACCTGCCGATGGGGTAATTGGGGTGAGCAAGGAGCAGATTATCAGAAAATTCATAACTGGTCTGCCATCGCGATTTGAGCCCGCATCCGGAAGAGCCTTATTCAATGCCGTCATGGTCACGATTGATCCTAAGAGTAAAAAAGCAACGAACATACAGAGAATTGCAGATTTTATCAAGCTATGAAACGCATCTATTTATTTGTGGAGGTTGATCACAGATGGACATTTTGAAAGTCTCTTCAAGATCCAATCCCAATTCGGTGGCAGGAGCCATCGCGGGTATGGTTAGAGAAAAAGGTATTGCCGAAGTACAATCCATTGGAGCCGGCGCATTGAACCAGGCAGTAAAGGCTGTCGCCATAGCCAGAGGGTTTCTTGCACCCCTGGGAATTGAATTAGTATGCGTACCTGCATTTTCAGAAATCATAGTGGATGGAGAAGAGCGTACCGCAATGAAGCTCATTGTCAGTCCCCGAAGATGAAAGAACCGGGTAAGCCGGTAGAACTTCACGGCAAATGGCCGGCTTATCCTCTTGATAAAAAGATAAAGTATAGATTAGCTGATGAAGGAGATAGAGTATGAGCTACAAAGAGACGTACAACTATTGGCTGAATAATCCGTACTTTGATGATGAAACAAAAAAAGAGCTAATAGCTATCAGTGGTAATGAGAAAGAGATTGAAGACAGGTTTTATAAGGTGCTTGAATTCGGTACAGGCGGAATGCGCGGTCTCATAGGAGCCGGCACCAACCGTATAAATAAATACATTATCAGGAAAGCAGCCCAGGGGCTTGCCAATACCATTGCCAAACAGCCCGGTGAGAAAGAGAAAGGCATTGTTATTGCCTATGACAGCCGTCGGTTCTCAAGGGAATTCGCTTTGGAATCGGCTTTGGTTTTCGCTGCAAATGGTATCAAAGCCTATCTGTTTGACAGCCTGCGCCCAACACCTGAGCTTTCCTTCGCGGTGAGGTTCTTAGGATGTGCCGCCGGTGTGGTCATCACCGCAAGCCACAATCCAAAGGAATACAACGGGTTTAAGGCCTATGGAAGTGATGGGGGGCAGCTTCCGCCCAGTGAAAGCGATAAGGTTATACAAGAGGTTAATGCTATTTCAGACATAGCCTCCATTCCCTTCATGGAAGAGAAAGAGGCAAAAGAGAAGGGGCTTTTGGAGCTCATCGGTCAAAAGATTGATGATGCATACATGGAAGCGCTGAAGAAGGTAAGTGTCAATCCTGAGATCTGCCGTGAGATAGGAAAGACCGCCAAACTGGTTTATACACCCCTCCACGGTTCAGGAAGTGTCCCGGTATTAAGAATTCTTGATGAGATCGGGTTTGAACAGGTTACGGTTGTGAAGGAACAAAAGGATCCCGATCCTGAATTCTCAACCGTCAAATACCCCAATCCCGAGGACAGATCCGCCTTTGAGCTTGCCATGGATATCGCTGCCAGGGAGGATGTGGACCTGATCATAGGAACAGATCCGGATGCGGATAGAGCAGGCGTTGTTATACGAAATGAGAAGGGTGAGTATGTGATTCTTACAGGTAATCAGATAGGATGCCTGCTTCTGGAATACATCCTCTCCCAGAAACAGAAGCTCAATGATCTTCCCGGGAACGCTTTTGCGGCAACTACCATTGTATCCAGCGATCTGGCTGAAAGAATCTGCCGTCATTATGGTGTGGAGCTTGTTAAGGTTCTTACCGGATTCAAGTTTATCGGTGAGCAAATCCGGCTTTTGGATGATTCAGGAAAGAAGAAATTTATGTTTGGATTTGAAGAGAGCTACGGTTATCTTGCCGGGACCCATGCCAGGGATAAGGATGCGGTTGTAGCCTCCATGTTGATTGCTGAGGTCTATGCCTGGTATAAGTCAAGGGGTATGACCCTGTACGACGGACTGGTGGAACTATTCAATAAATACGGGTATTATAAGGAGGATATAGACACCTTTACTTTGACGGGTAAGGAAGGAGCGGAAAAGATTCAAGAGGCTCTGGAAACCTTGAGGGAAAAAATGCCCCATTCATTCGGCAAGTCTCGGGTTGCTGCCATCAGGGATTACCTGATTGGCATCAGAAGAGATTTAGAAGCTGGTGATACTGAGCCTTTGAACCTGCCCAAATCCAATGTGCTCTATTTTGAAATGAAGTCTGGTTCCTGGTTCTGCATCAGACCTTCGGGAACCGAACCCAAGATTAAGATATATTACGGTGTTTCCGGCAACACAGATGATAGTGCCAGAGAAGAATTGCACGGTTTAAAGCAGGATGTATTAAGTGTTATTAAGCCATTACTTGATTAAACCGATATTAAGTATTGTAAAGAGATACAAATAATGGCGGCGGTATTTTATATTGATTTTAACTGCTGCCGCTGTTTACACAGGGCTGCTTTTGGATAAATACAAATTAGCATTAGCAGATGAGTTGATATGAATTGTTCCAGGAGGGTTAGCGTTGAGAAAAGTGCGTCTGGATAAAGCTCAGACCGGTGTTGTTGTAGCACGAGCCATTCATACTCTTGATGGTGTTGTTTTGCTATCATCCGGTGTCAGACTGACCCGTGAACATAAGGATAAACTTCTTAACTATGGAATTACCGAAATCTACATTGAAGACCCCTACTCAGAGGGAATATCAATCCCTGAGCTTATCAGGGAAGAGGTTATTACCGAGGTAAAAGCTCAGGTTAAAAATTTGATGACCTCTCCGTCGGTCAAGGTGTCGGTGGATGCCAAAAAGGTAGGAGAAATCGTCGAAAAGCTTATCTCCAACATCCTTAATAACGAAGAAATAGTGGCAAGCCTCTGTGATGTACGTTCCATTGATGAATATACCTTCTCCCATAGTGTCAATGTAAGCGTTATAAGCATAGTGACCGGTCTCGGAATAGGCATGAAGGGAGACAGCCTCCGTGATCTTGGTATAGGAGCCCTGCTTCATGATCTTGGCAAGATCATGATTGATGACACCATTCTTAAGAAACCCGGCAGCCTTACAAGTGCCGAATATGATGAAGTCAAAAGGCATACTCAGTATGGTTATGAGATTCTGAATAATTCAGAAAAAATCAGCCGAGATGCCTGTGATATCGCATTATCACATCATGAGAGGCTGGACGGCAGCGGTTATCCAAAAAAGCTCAAGGGCAGCGACATACAGGTGCCTGCAAGAATTGTAGCTATTGCCGATGTCTATGATGCGCTGACCACCGATCGGGTTTACAGGCGAAAAATGATGCCCCACGATGTACTGGACTATCTGCTTTCCCTGGGAGGCAAGCATTTTGATAAGAATCTCCTGGACGCCTTTGTCAGGCACATAGCTTATTATCCCGTTGGTACGGCTGTAATCCTCAATTCCGGCGAGAAAGGACTTGTATCGGAGTATAATCCCTACTTTCCCAACAGACCGGTGGTGCGGGTGGTAATGGACGAAAACGGACATACCATTAGAAACGGCAAGGAAGTGGATCTGTCCCACAAGCTGGAATACCGTGTAGTGGCCATATGGGACATTTAGTCTTACTCCGTTACGGGGAGGAGCATTATGAGATTTGAAGGAATCAAGATTTCAGAATTGAAGGCTGGAGAAACCATCAATGGTATCTACATATTAAAGAATGCGGAGATCAAGGTTTCTTCAAATAAGAAGTCATATATAGATATAACCCTTTCAGACAACACGGGCGAGATACCTGCCAAATGGTGGGATGCTGGTGAAGATCAGTATCAAACCCTTGTTCCAAATAAGCTGTTCTATGTAAACGGAAGGGTAGATTCCTGGCGCGATACATTGCAGTTGAATATTGCAAAGATGCGGATTGCCGATGAGGAGGATCAAAGGCACATCACCGAATTTGTGCAGTCGGCTCCACGTCAGCCTGAAGAGATGCTGGAAGAGGTATATGCCTATACTGCAAAAATCAAATCACCCGAAATCCGTAATATTGTCATGGCCATGCTGGATAAAAAAGAAGATAAGCTGATATACTGGCCTGCGGCGAAATCCCTGCATCATTCCATCAGAAGCGGACTATTATACCACATAGTGCGGATGTTACGATCCGCAGAGGCCCTCAGCAGTGTTTATGAAGGGATCAATACCGACCTTTTGTTTGCAGGCGTCATAATCCATGATCTTTCTAAAATCGGGGAACTTGACGCCAACGAATTGGGGATTGCCGATTACACAAAGGAAGGGCAATTATTGGGTCATATTATCATGGGGGTTGAGGAGATTGACAGAACCGGCAGGGAAACCGGTGCCTCTGATGAGGTCATTCTTCTTTTAAAGCATATGGTTGTCAGCCACCACTATGAAGCCGACTATGGCAGTCCTAAAAAACCCGCATTTATTGAAGCCGAGTTATTGCACCATATAGATATGATTGATGCCAGGGTCTATGACTATCAGAATGCAACAAAGAACGTTGAAGGTGGAAGCTTTTCCGAGCCTGTCTGGTCCCTGGACAGACGATGCATTTATAAGCCCATGTTGAAGGAGAAATAAGCCTCACAGGGCTTTTCTTATGTCCATTCTGACAGATGGGACAGATTAAATCCTCGTGCGGCTGCCTGCCTTTTGCCCGTGTTGCGGTCAAAAGTGGCCAGTGATATACTGGTACTATATTTTAGAGCACTATATTTGAAATAAACTGTTCAAGGGGCGTGTTGAAAATTGGTAGAAATCGTAAAGGTTCAAACAAAGCGACAACTCAATCAATTTATTAAGTTCCCGTTTACTCTCTACAAGGATAATCCCTACTGGGTGCCCTCCCTTATTTTAGATGAGAAGTTCACCCTGGACAAGAATAAGAATCCTGCTTTTGAGTTCAGTGAGGCCGAGTACTGGCTGGCATATAAGGATGGTAAGATTGCAGGTCGTATTGCGGGGATTATCAGCCACAGCTTCATCGAAAAATGGGGCCAACCCTATGCCCGGTTTGGCTGGGTTGATTTTATCGATGACCTTGAGGTATCAAAAGCCTTGTTTGATGCAGTGGAAGGCTGGGCCAGGGAAAAGGGGCTCAAGGCAGTCCACGGGCCTTTGGGATTCTGTGATCTTGATAAACAAGGCATGCTGATAGAAGGATTTGACGAAATAGGAACCTTTATAACCATCTACAACCACCCTTATTATATGAAGCATATTGAAGCCCATGGCTATGTAAAGGATGCAGAATGGATTGAGCTTGACATCAAAATGCCAGAGGCTGATGTTGTGAAGAAGATAGAATCCCTTGCTGCGAGGGCAATGGAGAAGTATAAGCTGAGGGTTGTCCCCGTTAAAAAATCCAAGGATGTTCTTCCTTATGTCAAGGAAGTCTTTGATCTTATCAATGTGGGATATGAGCATCTTTACGGTACCGTACCTCTGACTGACAAGCAGGTGGAATGCTATGTCAAACAGTATTTTACGTTCATGAACCCTGATTATGTATGCTTTATACAGGATGAGAACGACCGTTTAGCTGGTTTTGGAATTATTTTCCCTTCCTTGACCAATGCTGCCCGCAAGTCTAAGGGAAGGCTTTTCCCCTTCGGTTTCATCCATTTTCTCAAAGCTATCAAGAAGAATGATACACTGGATCTATATTTGATTGCCATTCGACCCGAGCTTCGCTCCAAAGGGGTGCCCTATGTATTGTTGAGCGAACTAACAAAAACTGCTATTCGAAACGGTGTGGTTCATGCTATAGCTTCGCCCGAACTTGAAACCAATCATGCCGTACATTCCATGTGGCGAAATTTTGACAGGCGCATAAACAGAAGGAGACGTTGTTACATAAAGAGATTCGAAGCGGATACTGAAAAGAATGATGAAGGAGATGTAGCTGACAATAAATAGTCTTCTACGGCAGGTTCAGCCAGGGCCGGGGTCATTAATACCGACCCACGGGAATAGAATGATACCGGAGATGCCTGAAGTGATGCGGGGAAGTGCAGACAATGGCAATATGCCGGCTTTGCGGACGGGAGATGGGAAATGACAGCAAGGAACATGTGTGCAAAGAGAAATACTCCCGAGAAATATGTCCTGGTAAATACCAATGTATGATATGCGGAAATATTCAGGACTATACCGGATCCTGTGGCCATTGCGGAATGCTCCTGGATGATCCCGACACAGGCAAATCCGAACAAAAAACCGGGATTTAACCCCGGTTTTTACCTCTAAGCATTTTTCGCCTCTCGGCCAGGAGCAGATCGAT
The DNA here is from genome assembly GCA_012518025.1 of Clostridiaceae bacterium. Lineage (GTDB taxonomy): Bacteria > Bacillota > Clostridia > DSM-8532 > DSM-8532 > Thermoclostridium_A. Next base: position 1,383 of record JAAYTP010000047.1, on the reverse strand, counting down.
CATCCTGCCATAGCTTTGTACGCCGTCCTCCTGGCCATTAAGCTTCAGGTAGGTATCGTTCATCTGATTTGCTACCTTTTTAGCCGGACCCTGAAATTGCTTCCAATAAGCCTGTAGGTTATTCAGGTCATTATAGTAGCCAAGGCTGTAGTTTTTTGCCAGCTCAAAATACTTGTCCGGGTTGACGGAATAGAGAGCATTCATGGCATACTGGAGAGCCATGGCCGAACCGGAATACCTGAAATCGGCATCCGGATGGGACATACAGGCTACCCATGCGATATAATTGGCCTCGTCTTCCCGTGCGAAACCTCGCTGGTGAGCCATTTCATGCATGACTGTGGACGGGATTTCCATATCGGGAATATCGATGTCAATATTTGCCTCACCTGTGAGCACACTATAAACTCCAATGATATTGGTGTGAGACATAACCCGTGAAAACAGAACCTTCTTTGGTTTTCCATATCTGCCCTGTAAAAAGGGGTATTCTCTGGAGGCTATGTCGTAACCTATCTGGGCTCTGTCGCGAACAGATTGAAATCCACCCGATACTTTCATTATTCCATTCTCGTCTTTTTCCACATGTTCTCTTAACCTATTGGTATTCTCAATCAGCCATTGGCAGAGATCATACAGTTCCTCAACCGATGAGGGCTGAACATCAAGCCCGGACAGCTCCGAGAACGGCTTTCTTTCATAGTTTAGATTCCAAAGCACTGTGGTGAGAAAGAACCAGATGGAAACTATCATGGCGACATTGGCCAGGAATCCTATGACCAGGGAAAAGCTTCTGCTTTTTACGCATCTGACAATGAGCCAGATGATTGCGACAGGGATAAAGATCACCATAAATATTATGAACAATTCCCATAAAGACAGGGGTATCATACCGGTCAGTCTGCTGATGGGTTTCATGATAACCGGATAAATACCCTGGGAATATAAGTTTTCCACTGTAGAGGGAGACTGGCTGAAAAGCCATCTGATCAATATGCTGAGAGGGATCAGGGCAAGCCAGGCAAAGCGCAGACCTATCCGCTTGTTTTTATGCTTCTCAGATTTCATTTGTTTCCTCCAGGCGGGCTTTTGCATAACGATTCTTATTATACATAAATCCTTTGAATATTAAAGGCTGTAATTGATACGAATCAGGCTTGTTTGAAGATGAAAAACTCGGTGAAATTCACAAAAAACATAATAATTATATGGATAATACTGCAAACATAGTGTATAATGGGGATCAAATCATATAATCAGGAGGTAATTTCTGTGATTGAGAATGTTAGTGGGGAACTAAAAAAATACCTGGAAGGTAAGCCGTTTTTCTCTGCGTTACTGTCCTTTGATATGATCATTTTGTATGTATCGGTTGCATTGATG
>JAAYTP010000046.1 GCA_012518025.1 Clostridiaceae bacterium | reverse complement strand
TGTCCACCACAATATCAACAAGGTTATCGTCTTTGTTGATGATCGGAGTACGAATGCCACGCACTACCGTTCCTACCATTCTTTCCATGGATATCCCTCCTCCGGTCATTATAACCATACAGTTGTATTATATCGCCCTGCGTGGTATAAGTAAAATACATGCCATTTATATTGGCTATAAGGAGTGTTTATATGGTCGGAAGCCTCGACTCGTACAGAATTTTTGCAGAGGTGGCCAGGTGCAAAAGCTTTTCCGGGGCAGCAAAGGAACTTTATATATCGCAGCCTGCAGTCAGCCTTGCCATCATGAACCTGGAGAAGGAACTGGGTTCCCGTCTTTTTATACGGTCTCCGAGGGGTGTGACCCTTACCTATGAGGGGCAGCTTCTGTACGAGTATATCGAGTCAGCCATCAACCTTGTAAACATGGGTGAGACAAAGCTTACCGAGCTTCACAACCTGGAGTTTGGCGAATTGAGAATAGGGGTTGGGGACACCATTTCCAAATACTTTTTGCTGCCCCATCTGGTACAGTTTCATAAGATGTATCCCAATATCAACCTAAGGGTCATAAATCGAACAACCCCGGATCTATGCACACTGGTCAAATCAGGGGAGATTGATTTTGCCATATGTAACCTGCCCGTAGATGATCCGGCATTGAAGATAAAGGAATGCCTGATCATACATGATATCTTTGTCTGCGGGGATGAATTCAGGGATATTTGCAGCTCTCCCCTGAGCTTTGAAAGAATCGCAGGCCTTCCACTGGTTCTTCTTGAACGCAAATCCAATTCCAGACGGTATGTGGAAGAATATATTCTTTCAAAAGGAGTAGCGCTTAAAGCCGAGATTGAGCTGGGATCCCACGATCTTCTGCTTGAATTTGCAAGATTTAATTTCGGTATTGCCTGTGTCATCGAAGAATTTTCCCAGGACTATCTGCAAAAGGGGCTTATCTGGAAGGTCGAGCTTGAGAAGACTATCCCCGCACGCACCATAGGTTTTTGCTCTTTAAAAAGCGTCCCGCTTTCTCCGGCCTCGGCCAGGTTTGTGGAGATCGTGGAAAGCAAGTTAAGAGTGTAACATAGTGTTGTTATGTTGCGGTGTCCTGCTTCTGCGCCTGCCATATATATCAGCAAGCTGGGAATGTGATAAGAAGGAGCTTTTAGAGATCGTCCGGGAATGATAAAATACTGCAGAAAAGGCATCCCCTTAAGGATGCCTTCTTTATACCCGTTTATTATCATGGTTCAGGTCTGGTTTATTCAGCACGGCAGATCATCAGCTTAACGTTCCAATACGGGAGTGCTTTTATCATCCTTTATGATATATTGGATGACGCAAATGAAGCCAATGACGATTAACCCAATAATATCTGTCACAATACCAGGATCAATCAGAGCAATACCCGCCGCTACAGCCAATACTCTTTGCCACCATGGCATAACCTTATGCATAAAACCTCCGAGGCCGCTTGATATAGCAAACATACCTAGCATGGAAGTAATCACAATTTGCACCAATTCCGCAACTGTAGTGTTGATCAGGAGCATGGAGGGATTCAAAACGAACATATACGGTATTATGAAAGCCGCTATTGCAAGCCGGGTTGCAATGACACCCGTTCTCAGGGGATTGCCCCCGGAAATTGCAGCACCGGCATAGGCAGCCAAAGCCACAGGAGGAGTGATATCCGCCACTATACCAAAGTAGAAAACAAACATATGGGCAGCAAGAACCGGTGTTCCGGGTATAAGCTGCAGTATAATGGGTGCCGTAATGGTAGACATGATAACATAGTTCGCTGTTGTAGGGACTCCCATACCAAGAATAATACAGGCTATCATCGTTAAGATCAGCGCAAGTATATCTATACCTCCTGAAATAGTGAGGAGGGCATCAGCAAGTCTTAAACCAATACCAGTGAGTGCTACAATTCCTACAATAATACCGGCGATAGCACAGGCAGCGGCAACGCC
>JAAYTP010000045.1 GCA_012518025.1 Clostridiaceae bacterium | reverse complement strand
TTCGGCTTCTTAGATGTTGAGGCTCCGGACAGTAACCACACCATGACCTACGTAGCAATTATCGTCGTAATAATATTATGTGCGCTGACCGTTATATTTATCGTGTACCGGAAAAAGGCTAAGATCATAGAATAGGAGGGTAAAATGAAAAAGTTATTATCAATATTTTCAATTGTTGCATTGAACAAAGTAGTCAATGACAGTTCTGGTATGCTATTTCGAGGTGAAATCTTGGTGTCATTGCGAGGAGGCATAGCCGACGAAGCAGTCTCGCGCCAGCTTAGCTTTGCTCGCAATGACAAGAAAGAACCCCAAACTCTCATCTCAATATTAAAAAGAGGCCGGGCACCCTGTATGAGTGACCGACCTCTCAACTTAACAATGATTAATTCATGGTATTACTTCATGATGGTATTGCTCATGATGAAGGAAGCAAATACGATGGAAACCATGGAGAGAAGCTTTATAAGGATGTTGATGGAAGGACCGGATGTATCCTTGAAGGGATCGCCAACTGTATCACCTACAACAGCGGCCTTATGAGAATCAGATCCTTTTCCTCCAACGTTTCCGGCTTCGATGTACTTCTTGGCATTGTCCCAGGCGCCGCCGGAATTTGCCATCATAATGGCAAGGATGAACCCTGATACGGTTGCGCCGCCAAGCATGCCCGCGACACCATTTACACCGAGAAGGATACCAACGAGAATAGGAGCAATAATGCCTATCAAAGCAGGAAGGATCATTTCCTTCTGAGCAGACCTGGTGCAGATATCCACACAGCTGGCATAGTCGGGGTCTGCCTTGCCTTCCATAAGGCCTGTGATCTCCTTGAATTGTCTTCTTACTTCTACAACAATTTTCTGTGCTGCTCTGCCCACAGCTTCCATGGTGAGGGCAGCGAAGAGGAATGGCAGCATGCTTCCAACAAATAATCCTATCAGCACAGGAGGATTAATTAGATTAAGGTTGAAAACAAAATCGGGATCTATGATTGTTACCTGATCGGTGTATGCTGCAATGAGAGCCAGCGCTGTTAGAGCGGCAGATCCGATTGCAAAGCCCTTACCTGTTGCTGCAGTGGTATTTCCAAGGGAATCCAGAGCATCAGTACGTTCTCTGACCTCCGGAGGAAGCTTGGACATTTCAGCAATACCGCCTGCATTGTCGGCCACAGGGCCATAGGCATCGGTAGCCAGTGTGATACCAAGGGTACTGAGCATTCCCACAGCAGAGATTCCTACACCATAAAGACCCAGATTGAAGTTAGCGGCGCCTCCCGCCAGGAAGAAGCTTGCCAGAACAGCTGCTCCAACAATGATGACCGGAACAGCAGTGGACAGCATACCCAGAGACAATCCGCCGATAATAATGGTTGCCGGACCTGTCAAAGAGGTCTCTGCAAGCCTCTTAGTGGGTTTATAAGTATCCGATGTGAAGTACTCTGTTATAAAACCTATGAGGTTACCTGCAACAAGTCCGCTGACAATCGCCCAGAATATACCCAGGTTGTCGGGGAATACGCTGCGGACAAGGAAGAAGGCCACAACAAAGATCAGAGCTGAGCTGATATAAACACCGGTTCTTAAGGCTCTCAGCAGGGTTTTCTGTTCGGCTTTTTCACCTGAACGCACAAAGAATGTACCGATGATGGAGGCAATTACGCCCACAGCAGCCATAACCAT
>JAAYTP010000044.1 GCA_012518025.1 Clostridiaceae bacterium | reverse complement strand
TTCTCATTAAGCTTCTGTTTTACGGTTGCACCGATCTCCTCCAAATCATAGCTGCCCATGACCTGCAGCGCCTTATCAAGAAACAGGGGCGGTTCCTTTGCGGCAATTATGACAGTATTTTGGCCATCGCATTTTACCACATAAATTTTATATGAACCATTCTGCAGCTTAGCACTCCAATCCAAAATCTTCTGAGAAACCCTCTCCAGATCGGCTTCGGTCAGGAAGTATTTTGATCGTAAAAGCCCCAGGGCATATATCACACAAACCTCCCAGAAAGAGCAAGCCTCCTTGTTTATTTTCCTGCGGAACAATTCGGCAGTTTGCTGATCCATAATCTCTTTGCTGATTACCCGGCTTACAGGGTAGGTGATGCCGGTAAACTCCGGTGACAGTATCCTGGCCAGTTCATCCAGGGAATACCTGCCCTTTAAATGCTTTATGGTCTTGATCCGCTCAAGTATTTTGTCCCTGGAGAAATAAGTTTCCTGCCCGGTATAGGAAGACCTTCTGATAAACCAGTCCTCAGGGATGAGGTTCTGCCGCTTCCAACGATAGAGCTGACCATAGGATATACCGGTTTCTCTCAGAAGGTCTCTCTTGGATATTAAATTTTCCATCAGATCACCTCATTTATTTACATTTACCATCATTAATATAACATAATTATGTTATATTTTGTTGATTTTTTTCTCTGCTCAATCGATCTTTGGAATGCTTAAAAAAGACAGACAATAGGCCGGTTCTCCCCTCATCCCTCGCAGAGAAAACCGGCCTATTGTTAGCTTTCGCTTCATATATGTTATTCTTGCCCAGTCCTGCTCTCATGGAACAGAAATCATAGGCATCCCCATGATCTGTAAACTTTAAACTAATCCGTCCCCCTCTTCAGATTCCCGGCCCCTTTCTCTTTGGTGTCTCAAATATCTGCATCTTCCTTTAGGGATCCTTCGGCCGAGTCTTCATCCTCTGCAGAATCTCCGGATTTCACGCTCATTGGTTGGCGTATTAGCATCCGGGATGTCTTTTGTCTTTAGTAACCGCGTTCTCAGATCCATTAAGGATCTGATCTGCCAACATATGCATAGGGTCATTCTGCTATGTTTTCAGAACGCCTGCGATAGCATCCGCTTTCGCCACCTTTACATTATGTCGAAAAATGTTCATCCACCGCATGAACTGATGGATACAGGTCTTTGGTCCTATATGTATGTATGGAGATTCCATTAGTTCTATTAATTACTTATGTCAGGCTGAATGCAGTTCAAGCCTTCTAAGGATACTTTTAAGATGATATGGATACCTCATTGCCGAAAGTCTGGATAAAGAATTGCCTGGAGCTGCCGGATGTTCCCGGGCGCACCAGGACTTATTACTGGCAAAACATTGGAACATAATCACATAAAAAAGTTTAAACCCCTGAAAGCATCGTACCTTCAGGGGTTTTATTGGCGCGCCCAGTAGGACTTGAACCCGCAGCCTTCTGGTCCGTAGCCAGACGCTCTATCCAGTTGAGCTATGGGCGCACATGACTGCCTCAACAAACGAGGCGCATAGTTTATAATAATACAATCTCAGATAAAAATCAACCGTCAGATATATTTTCCATCAGCTCACATTCATGGAAATCGTCCGCTGCAAAATCGGCCTGTCAGCATATGTAGCATCGGGATTCTTTCCTGTCCTGCTGTCAGCCGATCCCCGCTTTAAAATGTCAGAACATGTCGCGTTTATAGAGAATATAGGCCACTAACAGGGTAATAACGATAGCACCGACAGTGACATAGAGCCACATAAATGGATTACTGCCGTAGGGCCATACAAAGTTCTGACCGAAAAAGCTGAAAATAACATTGGGTACAGACAATACGATGGTAATGGCAGCCAAAAATTTCATGACCACATTCTGGTTGTTGGAGATAATGGACGCAAAGGCATCCATCATACTGCTTAAAATGGAGCCATATATATTAGCCATCTCTATGGCCTGCTTGTTTTCAATAATGGTATCTTCCAGAAGATCCTGATCTTCCTCGTACATCTTGATGAGCTTGCCGGGAAGAAGTCTCTCCAGCACGGTCTCGTTAGACTTAAGAGACGTGGTGAAATATACCAGGCTCTTACTGAGCTCCATCATATTGTACAATTCCTTGTTCCTCATGGATTTATAGAGGGACTTTTCAATAAACTCGCTTTTTTTGTCTATATGCTTCAGATATTTCAAGAAGTCTTTTGCCACATGATACAATACCTGCAGAATGAAGCGAGTCTTTTTAAAGGTATACAGATTCTTTATTTGTCCGTTTCTGAAACGTTCCAAAACAGGAACCGGCTTGCTGCAGATGGTGATGATGTAATCGTCTCTCACCTGAAGCAGACCCATGGGCAATGTTTCGAATTTTATGGATTTTTCATCCTCATATACATAGGGGATGTCAACGATGATGAGGGTCTGATCATCCTCTACATCAATACGGGGCTTTTCCTCAACATCAAGAGGATCCCGCAGAAAGGTCGGTTCGGCACCGATCATCCGGGTTAGCAATTCAAGTTCTTCCTCATCGGGCTCGGTAAGATTTATCCAACATCCCTTCTCAATGGTATCTAATGGCAGGATCTCAAGCCCATGCTCCGATGTCTTGAAGATTTCCATCATGGGAAATCACCTTCCTTCTATAATAATCACCTCACAAGAATTATGCCTGAAGACTGTGAAAAAAATCACCTTATTTACATAGAGTTTAACAGATCACAGCCCTCTTCCTGACAAACTCAGGATTCTGGCACGACAGAAAAATAAAAGTCCGCGAGAGCGGACCAGAATCATTATCGTACATAATGACCTCACTCCCATCATCGAGTTTTGGCACTATACGGCTTAGGCAAAAAGCCAACTGCATTAAACAAAACCTTAATCCGGCAATGCTTGTTTACCCATTGGCGTCTCTCGACGTTTCCGGGCAGCAGCCTGTATCCGTATAGGAGCCTCACCTAACAGAGATATTAACCTTTACCTTGATTATAGGATTTATTGTATCATGCGTCAATAGACTCTCGTCAGTAAACGCTCCTGACTGTCAGGCCTGCTGTGTTTTCTGACCATTTTTTTGAAACGCTTGTCTTTTTTGATTGAATAGCGTTTTAGTTCTAGGAAAGAAGTGGTATTAAATATGTAGGTCTGAATGAATGCTTGTGTTCTGAGGGGTTGGGGGATCTTATGAGAGTAGGGTTGTTGACCAGTACTATCCACAGCAGCTTTGGACAGGCTCTGATCAAGTCATTATGGCGGGAATTGGAATCCTGCAACTGCTCACTGTCCGTCATTGAAGGTTATAGTTTGATAAACAATTCTGTATTCGACTACAAATGTAACGCTGTATATCGTATGATCTCCCAGGGACGAATCGATGCGCTAATCCTGTCCAGTCAGCTGGCATCAAAAGCAGGAACGGATTTGATACGGGATTTGGCCAATAAAGCCGGCATTCCGGTCATCTCCCTTGGTATTGAGCTGGAAGGCTTTCCATCGGTAATAACAAATAACTTTTCAGGATTTGAGCAAATTGTTTCCCATCTTATATCCCATGGATATAAAAAGCTAGCCCATATCAGTGGTCCTTTGAAGAACCCGGAAGCCCTGATACGCCGTGATGCGTTTTTGAAAGTAATTTACCAAAATTGGCTTGAGGTTCCCAGTCACTTTATCCTTGAGGGAAATTTCAGTGACATATCGGGATATAATATGACAAAAAGGCTCTTACCCTATATCAGAACCAAAGACATTGATGCCATTGTCTGTACCAATGACGATACTGCCTTTGGTGCGATAAAATGCCTTAACGACAACGGTGTTGGCGTACCCCATGATGTGGCAGTAACTGGTTTTGACGACGCAACAGCCTTGCTGGATATTGTCCAGACTCTGACAACTGTTGCCCAGCCTTTTGAAGAGATGTGCCATAAAGCCGTTGAGCTTCTTTTGGATCGGAGGCCATCCCAGGCAGATCATCAGGTTTATACCATTGAACCCCTTTTAGTCATAAGGAATTCCTGCGGCTGCAAGGAGTCGGGCCTTGCCGGTATGGGCAGTTGCTCCGGCTCCATGTTAAAACCGCTCAGATCCCACGGGCGTTTTCACTCTCTCGATGAAACCACCTTTTATTCAGCCCTGACCGACTGCCTCATAGAATACGGTATGAACTCCTGCTACATCGTCCGTTTTCTGACGCCTATACGATTTGATGATTATGCAGCTTTAAGGCAAAGTCTGAAGGGAACACTTATCTATGGCTTCTCAGAGGGAAGAAAAGTTCAATATGCCCAATCTATTGACGCATCAAATATTCTGCCGGATGTCATTTTTGAGTCACTAGAAGGTATAGCTCTGGTTAGGCCGATCTTTATTGGCAACGACCAATTAGGGTATATTGTGATGTCTGCTCCCGAAAAAATGACAGGCTTTATGGCAGATTTGTGTGCCGATGTGCAGCAGTACATCGAGAATGCCTTTCTCGCTCATGAGAAGCAGCAAGTGGAGAAGAAGCTTTCCGACACCCTTGAGCGGCTCATTAACACCAATCGCAAATTGAACGAACTAACTGTCAGGAATAATCTGGACAAGATGAAGAAAATCCGGTTCCTGGCCAATAATATGCTTCAAAACAGGAGATTAAGCAGCAGCGAGTACTATCTCATTCTGGTGGAAATAGACAATTTCTATGAGATAAACACCCGGTATGGTTTTAAAGAGGGCGAATACGTCATGAACTCGGTCACACAGGTTCTATCCAGTTCCATCAGGGATGATGATTTTCTGTCACATCAAAGCTGTGAACGCTATGTAATCCTTATCAAGAATGTTCATGGCGAGGCAATCAGGACTATTGAAAACCGATTCCGAAACAAGCTTGATGAGCTGAACGCCTCTCATGAAAAGCCCTATAAAGTCACACTCACATGGGGTTATTTCTATGCCGGCATCGATTCAGACTTCGAGAGGGTCTACCTGGAAGCCGAGGCCGATCTTGCAAGGAAGAAAGGCATGAAAAACAAGTCTTGATGCCACTGCCGGACATTTTCCCGGGGCATTTTTCTTTACGACCCTGCCTTTTCAAACATATCCTGCTTCTGTTCCTTCATGAACTGGTTGGTATACAGCCTGTAATAGTAGCCCTTTCTTCTGATCAGCTGCCTGTGGGTTCCTTCTTCAATGATTCTTCCATTGTCTATAACCAGGATTCTGTCCGCCGAGCGAATGGTGGACAGCCTGTGGGCAATGATAAAGCTGGTTCTTCCTTCCAGGGCTTTATTCAGCGCATCCTGTATCAGATGCTCGGTCTCGGTATCTACCGATGAAGTGGCCTCATCCAGTATAAACATGCCCGGATCAGACAGTATTGCCCGTGCAAAGGAAACCAGCTGTTTCTGACCAGTGGAAAGGCGGCTTCCCCGGTCCAACACCAGAATCTGATCAGCCTCCGATAAAGTGGTGATCCTGTGGGATATGATAATGGTGGTGGTATTCTTTCTCCGTTCCTTCAACGCTTTACGGATCTGGGCATCTGTCTCTGTGTCCACTGCGCTTAAGGAATCATCAAATATGAGGATGGGGACATCCCGCGCAATGGTTCTGGCAATGGCAATACGTTGTCTTTGCCCACCTGAAAGCGTCACACCCCGTTCTCCCACGATGGTGTCGTACCCCTTCTCGAATTCTTGTATGTCCTGATCCACACAGGCAGCACTGGCAGCAGCGAGTATCTGATCCTCCCCCGGCTGCCCGCTGCCCATCCCAATATTCTCCCTGATACTCTTTGAAAAGAGGAAGGGCTCTTGAAGGACTATACCTATGTTTTCCCTGATCCATCTGCGGCTGATTCTTTTAAGCTCCATCCCGTCGATACGGATACTCCCTTTGCTATAATCATATAGCCTGAGCAGCAGGTGCACCAGCGAACTCTTCCCGGAACCTGTGCCACCCAGTATGGCTACAGTACTCCCCTTTTCTATCCTGAAGGAGATCCCTTCCAGAACAGGTTTTCCTCTTTCATACTCAAAACAGACATCGTCGAATAGGTTTTACCGCTTCCCCTCAGAAATTCCCG
>JAAYTP010000043.1 GCA_012518025.1 Clostridiaceae bacterium | reverse complement strand
GGAGGAGCCATTGCACCCGTCTTTGCACCTCTGGGCTGGGGTCAGTGGCAGGCTACAGTAGCTACAATTACCGGGCTTGTTGCCAAGGAGAATGTGGTCAGCACACTTGGTATTTTGTACGGATTTGCTGAGGTTGCCGAGGATGGATTTGAAATATGGGGTCTTTTGGCGTCAAGCTTCACCGTACTGTCAGCCTATTCATTCCTGGTGTTCAACCTGCTCTGCGCGCCTTGCTTTGCGGCAATAGGAGCTATCAGGAGGGAGATGAACAATACAAAATGGACATTGTTCGCCATCGGCTATCAGACCCTGTTTGCTTATGCGGTATCTCTGAGCATATACCAGCTTGGCATGCTGTTCACAGGTAACGGCTTTGGCATAGGAACGGCAGCGGCCATCCTGATCGTGGCATTGTTCCTGTATTTGCTGATGAGACCATACAGGGAACGCCCCATTGAAGCTGCGTCGGTTCAGGCGAGTATGTAGATTGGATCGTAAGTTTTTGCAGACCTTCTCTTACCCGAAAAGGATGCTGAAAAATAAAAATACAGAGCAGCAATAAGTTGATTAATTTGTGTATTGAATAAGGGAGGGGAGACAATGTTACAATTCATCGCTGATAATATTGGAACCATCGTGATAAGTGCTCTGCTATTGGCAGTGGTCATAGGAATAATTGCCAACATGGCAAAGAAAAAGGCAAAGGGTGAGTCAATGAGCTGTGGGTGCGGCTGCAGCGGCTGCCCAAGCGCTTCTATATGCCACGACCAGACCGGGCAGGGGAAAAATTAGCGCTAATTGTTAGTACAGAGTAAACCGATGTTGATATCTCAAAGAAGAGCTCCTTAACTGTGGTAGATCATTATATCTTGTTGAGGAGCTTTCTTAATGGAAGCAGATATCGTACTTTTTGAGTGATTATACCACCCAAATATTAAAAATGACAGGGCTCAGTATTAATAAGAACCTGTTTAGTGAATGGCTTTCTTGACAAATCCGGATCGGGGGCATTAGACTACTAACCAGTATTTGATGTATTAGCCTGGTTAGGTATCATTTGCGATAATTCTTATGGTATAAGTCGGTGAGGCTGGGATATGCCTTCATTTGAGAGGCGGCTTGCATCTATGTAGACGTACGGGAGGTTGTTCGATGTTCAGAGAAATGAGAAGAGGCAGGCAACAGATGTCGGTTGATGAAACGGTTGCTGTCCTGAACAGATGCTCAAATGGTATTATGGCATGTTACCACCGTTTATATCGGATTCGTGTACTTTCCCGCGCAAGTTACTTAAGTGCCGGATTTTTCTTGTCAGCCCTTTGAGGCTGCCAGTGTGGCGCTTTTTCGCAGCAAGGAGGAGACAAAAATTAAAAAACCATCTCATAAAAAAGAATTTGCACGGTATTCCGCACAGGCCGTATTGGGAATGCTTGGCCTGTCTTGCTATATTCTTGCAGATACATTCTTTATATCCAAAGGACTGGGCGTTAATGGTTTAGCTGCTCTGAACCTGTCAATTCCAGTCTACAGCTTTATTCATGGAATCGGATTGATGCTTGGAATGGGCGCTGCCACAAGGTACTCCATATTAAAAAGCCAGAAGGATTATAATCTTTCAAACCTGATTTTTACCAACACCGTATCCCTGGCTGTGGTTTTCTCAGCTTTGTTTGTACTGGCAGGCATTTTTTTTTCCGAAGGGCTGACAAGGGTTTTAGGGGCGAACGCAGAAGTTTTTGAAATGACAAATATCTATTTGAAAGTGATTCTGCTTTTTGCCCCCGCATTCATCATGAATGATGTGATGATCTGCTTTGTAAGAAATGACGGAAATCCAAGGCTAGCCATGTTGGCAATGCTTGGAGGAAGCCTTTTGAATATAATTCTTGATTATCTTTTCATCTTCGTATTTCAAATGGGTATGTTCGGTGCAGTCCTGGCAACAGGATTAGCCCCCATATTCAGCATGCTGATCTTATTGGAGCATCGGGTTAAAAGGAAAAACGGATTCCATCTGGTAAAAACAAGGCCGAGCAGCAGGATGGCACTGGATACTTTCACATTAGGATTTCCTTCCCTGATAACGGAGGTTTCCTCTGGTATAGTGATGGTAATCTTCAATATGATTATTCTGAACCTGCTTGGCAACACGGGTGTTGCGGCATATGGGGTAATTGCCAACCTGTCCCTTGTGGTTCTTTGCATATATACAGGTATCGCTCAGGGTATTCAACCTCTGATAAGCAAAGCCTATGGGCGTTATGAGATGAAAACCGTCCGGCAACTTCTCCGTTATGCGTTGATAACTATGTCTGTTGCTTCATGCATCATCTATCTGACGTTGTTTTTCTTTGCAGATCCCGTTGCAGGAGTATTCAACAGTGAAAACAACATGCAATTGCAAAGAATTGCTGTCGCTGGAATAAAGATCTATTTTTCAGGTATTCTTTTTGCAGGTTTCAATATCATCGTCTCCATGCTCTTTACCTCCACAGTATGGGCTACGCCTGCTCAAATCATCTCTCTGTCAAGAGGCCTGATAGTGATCGTTCCGATGGCATTCCTGCTCTCCGTGGCGGCAGGTATAACGGGTGTGTGGCTGGCATTTCCGGTTACTGAAGGGCTGGTTGCCGCATTGGGTGTGGTGTTTTTCATAAGATGGCGGAAAACCCTTCCCGCAAGTTAAGTACTACACCCGTTTTAATTTAAGCTGGTGCTGGCCTGGGACTGCTTTTTATAATAAAATTAGTATATAGAGGGAAAAGGAACCCAAAAAAGTTTGGACGGTAAAAACCGGCCACAATCCAATAAAAGGGCGGGGACTTGTCTGTCATATGTAGACATAATCCCTGTCTTTTTAAAAATATGGTTTGAAGAACTGGAGAGATTGTTTTGGTAATAAGAACTGTCAGCAAAAACGATAAGGATATTGCAATCATAGAAAACAGCGAGATAATACGCTGCTGAAACGCATTACTGCAAGCCTTTATGGCAGGACGACGAGAAGAAGCTTGATGGGCTGAAGGCGCTGCTGTATTCAAAAGGTGAGTACCCGCCGCTTATGAGAAGAGCTATAATACAAAGGTTTTTATGGGAGGCATGGTTTTCACTTGCCTGCGGCCGTAAAGCGGCATTCAAGGGTGACACCAATTACGCCATGGGCTCTGTCTTCCGGGCAGTATGCTCCTGGCTTCAGGTATTGTATGCTGTGAATAATCGTTACCTGATGAATGAGAAATGGGCAATGAAAAGGGTGTGCAGTTTTCAGATCAAGCCTGAGGATTTGGAGTCGAGGGTAAAATCTATATATAGGTTACTGGCTTCAGGAAATGCGGAGGAGGTCTACCGGATATCGGATGAACTCCACAGTGAAATCGAAGGATTGGCAGGCGAGTCTGTGCTGACAAAAATCCGATAATGTTGTCTTGCAACTGACATAACCGAAGGAGATGATAAATTGTATCAGGCTCCTGACGATCCGCAAATAAGTCATACATAAGGTGTAAACGGAATAAGGCAATGCTCAGGTATGGTATAATGGTAGAGCTCGCTGGGGTATGCGAAACCAATATGTCATAATGGGACAAAGAAACCGTCCGTGGTTGCAGGGATGAGAAGATGAGAGTACGATATAACTCAAGCTTATGGAGCAAAGAAAAGGGGATTTGTGGATTACCACAGAAGGTAAACCGGGAATTTGAATATGCCGGGATGAAGCGCATTATTCCAGCAGTTTATCGATTCTCAAAAGGAATTGTTTTTGATACCCTTACTCCCCTTGATGAAACCAGGCTCAGGGAGTTTTTTGAAAAATATCAAAGAAGGGAGCAGGAACTGACACCTCTGGAGCGATGCTGTGCAGAGCAGGAGTATCCCTTTCAGGATATTTCAATCAAGGAAATATGGATAAACCAGGAACAGGTGGAAGGCGGTTATTCATCCAGTTGCGGAGTGAGTATACCATGGGATGAGGATAATGACCTGTCCCATATTCAAAAGGCGTATAGTTCAATACTGAAGGACACAACCTGTTTTGCCTGCCAGAGGTATTGTGTGCCCTATCCTGAAACTCATTTCAAAACCAAGAAAATAAAGCGCTTCCTGCGGCTTGATAAGGTAAACAGCATCGAGTTTTCCACCCATCCGGTACAGCAGCTTTTCCCCTTGGACATCCGCTTCGATATGACGGAGCAGGATACACAAAAAGAGGTGAGTTTTAAACATCCTTTAACCGGGGTAACCCATACCCTTTATTTCCAGGCTCCCGAGTCTTTGGAAATACCATTAGATGCAACCGGCAGCCGCAGTTTTTATACCACTAAGTTGATGTATGAGATAGACCCGGCTTTGCCTGAGGGCGAAAGTTTAAGGTTTGACAGCACTACCCAATACACGACAGAACCTCCGGAAGGTTCCCTGATGCCCACAGCTGCCTCATCTATAGGAATCATTGGCGGAGCGGACGGACCAACCTCCATTATTATAGGTGGGGTTGGTGGAGATACAGGAATTCAATGCGGCCTGCACGGGCTGCCCCTGCATAGCTGCTTTTCGGTTCCCGGCTATAAGGATCATAAGACTTCACTCTTTCTACTTGAGGGAATCAATATTATAATATACGACAGCATGGAATATCATCTGGAGATTTAGCCTTACCCTCGTCCGGTAAGGCAAGTGTACTGAAGAAGCTAAATACTCAATAACAATTTGAATTTTATACATGGTTGGTTTTATGCGTATTTATCATGACGTTGGGAGGAGTCAGTTTGAGTAGAAAAATAACAGCAGGCATTGTTGGTTATGGAAATCTGGGGCGCGGTGTTAGGGCAGCGATTGAAAAAACGCCTGATATGGAGCTTTTCGCCATCTTTACAAGAAGGGATCCTGAATCAATACACTTAGACGATCCACATGTGAGAGTACTGCATGTGGACGATGCGCCGAAATATGCAGCTGATATTGATGTGATGCTTCTCTGTGGAGGGTCGGCCTCCGATTTATGGCAGCAGGGTCCCCAGTTCGCAAGGCTTTTTAATACAGTAGACAGTTTTGATACCCATGCCAAAATTCCGGAGTACTATAATCTTATGAGTGCTGCCACCAGGGAAAGCGGAAAAATAGGGATCATATCTGCAGGGTGGGATCCGGGCCTGTTTTCATTGAATCGACTGCTCATGGAAGCGGTGATTCCCGACGGAAAAACATATACCTTTTACGGAAAAGGTGTCAGTCAGGGTCATTCCGATGCCATACGGAGGATAGATGGTGTGAAGGATGCGATCCAATACACGGTGCCTGTTAAGGAAGCCCTAGATAATGTAAGGCAGGGACGCTATCCTGATTTAAAGCCAGTAGATATGCATCTCAGAGACTGCTATGTCGTAGCTGAAGAAGGTGCGGATAAAGCCAGGATCGAAAGCACGATAAAAAACATGCCTGATTATTTTGCAGGTTATGAGACCAGAGTTGCATTTATAACTGAGGAAGAGATGAAGAAAAACCATGTTTCGAAGCCACATGGAGGATTTGTAATTCGTGGTGGTAACACAGTAGGAGAGAATGAGCATTCCATAGAATTTTCTCTGAAGCTTGAAAGTAACCCGGAGTTTACAGGAAGTGTGCTTACAGCTTATGCCCGGGCGGCATACAGGCTGAACCAGGAGGGGCAGTCCGGGGTTAAAACCGTCTTTGACATTCCGCCTGTTTATCTGTCATACAAACCCGCCGAACTATTGCGGAAAGAGTTATTATAGGAAAATGGAATACAGAGCATATAATCTATGGGTAAAAAAAGAGGCCAGGCTTTTGGAACCATGGCCTCTTTTGGTAGGGAGATATTTCATCATTCTGCGGCCATGGCATCAGCCCGGGTCACGTGAACTGTTCCCCGTGGGTGTTGTGGCGGTGCGTAGATCGAATACAGCTTGATAGGCACATGGCCTGTATTCACCAGGTTATGCCATTTTCCTGCCGGTATTATGAAGGCATAGTCCGGATAAACCCAACTCTGAAAGTTCAGGTAGTCCTGCCTGTCGCCCATTAATACAATTCCCTGCCCTTGTTCAATTCGTATGAATTGATCCAGGTTGGGATGGATCTCAAGGCCTATGTCTTCTCCCACATCAATGCTCATCAATGTGACCTGTAAGTGGTTGCCGGTCCAAATGGCAGTTCGAAAGGCATTATTTCTTTTAGCGGCATCTTCTATGTTTATGACAAAGGGCTCAGGTCCATAGTCCCTCAATCCCATATACCGGTTATTGGGATAATTGTTCTCATAAGCATTGGGGTACATATTGTAAGTATCTTTTCCCATATAGTTTGAATGACCGGCGGGGACATTATATCCACAGTTGGGGTAGTATCCATAAGGGTTGTACATGATAATACACTCCTTGCCTCGTGCATGCTTTCAACTCATCATATGCGTTGAATCAAACAAGGGTGTCCGCAAAGCCTGTTCTAATCTTGGCTGCCATATCTGGTATAAGCTGCAATTTGTATGCTCTCCTGCTTGCTGATATGATATATTTATTAGCATACTATTCAGACGATAAAGGATTAATATAGACTATGAATAAACTGATCATCGGCATACTGGCACATGTGGATGCCGGCAAGACAACCCTATCGGAGAGCTTACTATATTTAAGCGGAAGAATTCGAAAAATTGGCAGGGTGGATAAAAAAGATGCCTTTTTAGACAACTTCGATCTGGAAAGGGAAAGGGGCATAACCATTTTCTCCAAGCAGGCTGTGTTTGATGTGGACAATACACAGATTACCCTGCTGGATACTCCGGGTCATGTGGATTTCTCAGCCGAAATGGAGAGAACTCTTCAAGTGTTGGATTATGCCATCCTGGTGATAAGTGGGGCAGATGGTGTACAGGGACACACCAAAACCCTGTGGCGCCTGTTGGATCTTTACGGGATACCTGCATTCATTTTCGTAAATAAAATGGATCAGGGAAGAGCAGAGAGGGATCAGCTGGTAAATATACTGAAAAGTCAGCTGCATGACGGCTGTGTTGACTTTGGACAAGCCGGAACGGGCAGCTTTTTTGAGCAATTGGCCTTGTGCGATGAGGGGATGATGGAGAATTATCTCAAAACAGGGCGTATTGAAGCCCCTCAGATTAAAGAGGCCATCAGGCAGCGCAAGCTTTTCCCATGCTATTTCGGTTCTGCTTTGAAACTGGAAGGTGTAGAGGCCTTTATGCGGGGACTTCTGGATTATGCCATCGTGCCTTCCTATCCGGAAGAATTCGGTGCCAGGGTATTCAAGATCAGCAGGGATGAACAGGGAAACCGACTCACCCATATGAAGATAACCGGCGGGCGGCTTAAGGTAAAAGAAATTTTATCCAACGGTCTCTGGGAAGAAAAGGTTAACCAGATCCGTATCTATTCAGGCCAGAAATACCAAGCAGTGGGCGAGGTGGAGGCAGGATCTGTTTGTGCGGTTACCGGATTGACCCAATCCAAACCTGGAGATGGTCTGGGTAGGGAGGAAGCTTCCGGAACCCCTGTATTGGAGCCAGTATTGACCTATCAGATTCTGCCGCCGGAAGGCTGTGATCCAAAGGTTCTGCTTCCAAAGCTTCGCCAGATCGAGGAAGAAGATCCGGAACTACGCATTGTCTGGGATGAGCAACTGGAGGAAATCCGGGTACAGGTCATGGGCGAGGTCCAGATAGAGATCCTGAAAAGTCTCATAGAAAGCCGGTTCGGTCTTGAGGTTTCCTTTGATTCAGGCCGCATTCTTTATAAGGAGACCATCGCCAATGTGGTGGAAGGTGTGGGACATTTTGAGCCCCTAAGGCATTATGCCGAGGTTCATTTGCTGATGGAACCGGGTGAGAGGGGTAGTGGTCTTCGGTATGCGGTGGATTGCAGTGATGATGTGCTTGCCAAAAGCTGGAAGAATCTGATTATAACCCATCTGAAGGAAAAGGTGCATATAGGTGTTCTCACCGGATCACCCATAACAGATATGAAAATCACCCTGGTCTCCGGCAGGGCTCATAATAAACATACACAGGGTGGTGACTTCAGGGAGGCTGCCTGGCGTGCGGTGCGCCAGGGTCTGAAGGAAGCTGAATCAGTCTTGCTTGAACCCTATTATGCTTTTGAGTTGGAACTGCCCGAGAATATGGTGGGGCGAGCCATGTCCGATATTGAAAAGATGTACGGGACATGCCGTATAACCCGCATACAGGACGGCATAGCTGTTCTGGAAGGGAGTGCGCCGGTTATAACAATGAGAAACTATCAGAAAGATGTAGCGGCTTATACTAAAGGCCACGGGCGGCTCCTGTGCCATCTTTCCGGGTATGGTTCCTGTCATAACCCGGAAGAGGTTATTGAAATGATGGGATATGATTCTGAACGGGATGTGGAAAACCCGACGGGTTCTGTTTTCTGTGCCAATGGCACAGGTTTTCTGGTCAGCTGGGACAAGGTAAAGGATTATATGCATGTTGAAAGTTATTTAAAGCCTGACAGGGATTTGACGGATCATCCCGATGGGAACAGGGAAGGGGTGAAAAGGGAGAAATGGATCTCCCCCGAGGAGGTTGACAGAATCCTTCAACAGACCTCTTTTGCGAATCAGGGTAAAAAAACTGTCTGGCACAAACCCGGAACGGCTGCCGGAAACTATACAGAGCCCACGCCCTACACTGCCAGGCAAAAAGAAACCAGAGAAAAATACCTGCTGGTGGACGGCTATAATATCATCTTTGCTTGGCCTGAACTCAAGGAACTTGCGAAAGACAATATGGATGCTGCAAGAACAAAACTCCTGGATGAACTCAGCAAATACCGGGCTGTAAAAAAATTCCGGATAATTGCCGTGTTTGATGCCTACCGCGTGGAAAGACATCAGGAAGAAATACTGGACTATCATAACATCCATGTGGTGTTTACCCGCAAGGCACAGACAGCGGATCACTACATTGAAAGATTTGCCCACGATAATCAGGAAAAATACCATATCACCGTAGCCACATCAGATAATCTTCAACAGGTCATTATCAGGGGTGCGGGCTGCACCGTCTGGTCGGCCACTGATCTTCTGGAAGAAATAGAAAGAACCAATAAAGGGATACTTCAGACATATCAGGATGAGCAGTCTTTGGAAAGAAACTACCTCAAGGACAAGCTTTCACAGGAAGCAAAAGAGCGAATGGAATCATTGATCAGGGATGGGGAACAAAATTAGTTCCGGCGGCTTTGAGGGCTCCGGCGGTGGATGGTCTGATTTTG
>JAAYTP010000042.1 GCA_012518025.1 Clostridiaceae bacterium | reverse complement strand
GCCTCCTCGCAATGACAATGGGGGGGCCTCCTCGCAATGACGTATTTGGTGTCATAACAAATCCTACGGGTTCCAGTTTAAGAGAATGAGGCCGACAATGATGGCCATAAACAGGGCCACGGGCGCCGATATGTAGTGGGATATGTATCTTATGTCATATTTTCGCTTCATGCGCCTGGTGTTGAGGAGAATGGAAACAACGCTGATGACGAACTGGACAATGGAAATGATCAGGGATCTCTGCAGGAACCGTATATCCCAATGGCTTCTTGCCGGAAGATCGAAAAGGCGGTCAAAAAAGCCTTCTTCAACAGGTTTGGCAGAAAGAATGGCAACAATGTTGAACATGAAAATGATCCAAACCAGTATACTCGACAGCTCCAGCCACCGGATAATGGGATCTGGCTTGCCCCTTCTGTTCTTATAGTACCTGATGGGTTCATTGCTGTACACCATGGCTTTCTTTCCTTCACCTTTCCTTTCCATGGCCTGCAGCGGCACAGTTTACCATCTCTTATATCTAGCTTATCATATTTTGATAAATTGCAATAGTTGTTGTATAAAAGGGGAAAATACAATAATATGGATCGGTGATGATCCAATTTGTTCCTATGGAGGTCATTGCCCTATGCGCACAGAAATCTCAGATTTGATTGACTTAACCATCCAAGGTCTGAACAAGGATCCTCATGCGGTTCTTGGCATGCATTCCTCTGATCGAGGGGTGATTGTGAGGGTGTTCAACCCCCATTCCCGATCAGTGGTGGTAAAGGATTTACATAGCGACCGTTCTTATCCCATGGAAAGGATTGACGACAGGGGCTTTTTCCAGTTGACTGTGGAAGAATCTGATCTTTTCCCATATCAGCTTGTGCATACCACAACCGAAGGAGCTATCTATACCGCTTATGACCCCTACTCCTTTCTTCCCACCCTATCGGATTATGACACATTCCTTTTCAACCAGGGAAATCACCACTACATCTATGAAAAGCTTGGCTGCCATCTTCGTGAGGTAGATGGCGTTAAGGGGGCTTCCTTTGCGGTTTGGGCACCCTCGGCCAAGCGGGTCAGTGTTGTGGGAAGCTTCAACCAATGGGACGGACGGATCCACCAGATGCGCATGCTGGGAAGCTCGGGGGTATGGGAGCTGTTCATACCGGGGGTTGCTTCGGGAGACCTCTATAAATATGAGATAAAAACCCCGTCGGATGAGCTCTATGTCAAGGCAGATCCCTTTGCCTTCCATGCGGAAAAGCCACCCCAGACCGCGTCCAGGATCTATGATCTGGATGACTACCAGTGGAATGATAATCTGTGGATGGAAAGTCGCCTCATTGAGCCTGTTTACGATAAACCGGTAAATATATACGAGGTGCACCTGGGTTCATGGCAACAGGAGCCTGATCCTGATCCCAATTCGGAGACCGGCTTCAGGGGACTGTCCTACAGGCAGCTGGCCGAACGACTGATACCCTATGCAAAGGATATGGGGTATACCCACCTGGAGCTTTTGCCCGTTATGGAACATCCCTTTGACGGGTCATGGGGCTATCAGGTAACGGGCTATTATGCGGTGACATCCCGTTTTGGCACACCGGCGGATTTCAAATATTTCGTGGACAAATGCCATGAGAACGGGCTGGGGGTCATCCTGGACTGGGTACCCGCACATTTTCCCAAGGACGGCCATGGACTTGCCCGTTTCGACGGAACAGCCCTCTACGAGCATGAGGACAAACGAAAGGGTGAACACCTGGAATGGGGCACCCATATCTTCAACTACGGCCGGAACGAGGTAAGGAATTTTCTTGTGTCCAATGCCCTGTTCTGGTTTGATAAATACCATATCGACGGGCTGAGGGTTGATGCCGTGGCTTCCATGCTCTATCTGGATTACTGCCGTGAGCCGGGCGAATGGATCCCCAATGAATACGGCGGACGTGAGAATCTGGAGGCTGTTGAGTTTATCAGACAACTGAATTCAACCGTCTATCAATACTTCCCAAATGTCATGATGATCGCTGAGGAATCCACATCCTGGCCTAAGGTTACCGCCCCTATCCATGAGGGCGGGCTGGGCTTCAGCCATAAGTGGAATATGGGCTGGATGAACGATTTCCTCAAATATGTGAGCATGGATTCGATATACCGTAAACACCATCAGAACCTGGTAACCTTTTCCCTGATGTATGCCTGGTCTGAAAACTTCATTTTGGTTCTTTCCCATGACGAGGTGGTTCACGGAAAGAAGTCCCTGCTCGATAAGATGCCCGGCGACTACTGGCAGAAGTTTGCAGGACTTCGGGGCGCCCTGGGCTATTTCTTTGGGCACCCGGGCAAAAAACTGATATTCATGGGCGGGGAATATGGCCAGTTCATTGAGTGGAAGTATAAGGAGAGCCTTGACTGGCATCTCTTGGACTATCCCATGCACAAAATGCTTCACAGCTATGTCAGAGATCTAAACCATTTCTACGCCGGCGAAAAGGCACTTTATGAGATTGACAACCATTACGACGGTTTTGAATGGATTGACTGCTCTGATACCGAGCACAGCATTGTCTCGTTCATGCGTAAGGGGAAGGATTGGCGGGATATGCTGATCTTTGTATGCAATTTCACCCCGGCAACCCATGATAACTATCGCATAGGCGCTCCTCTCGACACCGTCTATACCGAGGTTTTCAATTCCGATCTGGCGAAATACGGCGGAAGCAATGTGATAAATGACCAGCCTATAAAGGCAGAGCCCATGCCCTGGCACGGGAAATCCTGGTCAATTGCCTTGAGGGTTCCTCCACTGGCAACCATCGTTCTTCGGCCGGACACCGAAAGGTTCAGGGATCAGGCTGAGGAAACTACGGAAGCTGAGGAGGCTGAAGTCATTATGTGCTGACCTTCATCATAGAATGGGAATTGTGCTGCCCCGTAAACCGGCGGCAGACAACTCATTCAGGGTGAGGGTGCTATGAAAATCAACTATGTGTCTGTAAAGGGATATGAAAGAACCCATGGGGGAACAAAGCTCTGCCTGAGGGCGGAACTCGATGGTGAGCCGCCAAGGCTTTGGAGCAGGCTGTTCAGGAGAACCTGGCTCTCCCGGGAACCGGGCGGTTCGTTAGCCCAAATCAGGTTTTCCGGAAATGATATACTGCTTTATATTCCGGATGCGGAGATCCTGACCGTGACCATTGATGCATTGAAAAGCACCCTGGTGGAGGTGGAGGACAAACTTCGCTCGCAATGACATGTACCCCTAATCACTTCTATTTGTGTTATACTTGGTTATACTTGATTAAAAAACAATGGATGGGATCCTGAAGCCTGCCGGCTTTGGGACAGGAGTTGCTACATGAAAAACAGATTCTTAGGCCTGCTTCTTATGTTTTTGGCTATCTTTGTATGGGGTATTTCTTTTGTATCCACCAAGATTGTTCTGACAGAACTGCCTCCCGTATCCATAGCATTCTTCAGGCAATTTGTGGCCATTGTGCCCCTGCTTGCATTCATGCTGATCAGACAGGAGTCCTTCAAACCGGATAAGGGCGATTTGAAGCTGTTTGCTCTGGCCTCTTTCTTTGGGATAGTCCTTTACTTTGTATTTGAAAACACAGGCCTTACCATGACCACGGCATCAAATGCATCAATGCTGGCGGCGGCAATCCCGGTTTTTGTCCTTATAGCCGAGAGCGTCATGGCACGAAGGCCCATCAGCAAGCCATCCTTAGGATGCATCCTGGCCTCTCTGCTGGGCGTTTACTGCATTATATCCGAGAATGGAGCTATTGATCTTTCGGGCAGCACATTTCTGGGGAATCTGCTGATTCTGGGGGCTATGGCCTCATGGATTGTCTATACCTTCATCAGCAAGGGATTGGGGGAGCGATACTCCAGCCTGAAGCTGACCACGGTGCAAACACTCCTGAGCATCCCTCTCTTCATTCCGTTCACCGTATCCGAGGTTCCCGCCTGGCAGGTGCCCTCTCAAACAGCATTTCTTCATCTGCTGTTCCTTGGCGTTTTCTGCTCGGCGCTTGCATACGTATTCTTTCTTTACAGCATCAATACCCTGGGGCCTGTACTGCCCTCGGCCTCATTAAATCTAATTCCGGTGATTACCATCATTACCGGCAGGATTGTGCTGGCAGAAGAGCTTACATGGCTTCAGGCTGCGGGGGCGGTTCTTATCGTGGGCGGCCTTACGCTTTTGAGCCTCATGAAGCTAAGAGAACAGGCACAGCAAAGGAATGGCAAGGAACAATCATTGAAATAGATTGATAATCAGCCGGTGCCGCCTTGCCGACCCGGACGGCTCTTTCGCTCCCTGGTGCTTCTCAGCATTGCGAAAAGCAGCACGGCAAGATACACCACAAAGGCCAAAAGGGTTACCAGGTACAGGATTGGCTGCTTATTGACATACCCCATGATTGGGATATTGAGGATGACCATCAGAGGAAGACCGAAAGCCAGGCCGGTACCGCTTCCAAACACCAAATTTTTTGCCGCCTGGGTTCGGAAATTGGGATCAACCTCCCTGAGCAGGGCGATACCCGTTGATATGGTTCCGGTGAGCATTCCGTACATGGCCAGCGCATTCTCCAGGGTATCGGTTTTATAGATCCTTCGGGAAAACTTCATGATGAACCAGATGGTGAAAAGCCCACCCGCAGCTGTTATGATGAGAAATGGCACCAGATAATCCTTGAGCATGTAGATGGAAACAGCCGATATGGCGGCAGTGATCATAAAATCGAAAGCCCCTCCTGAAACCCGTTCTAAAAGGTAATTGCTGGTATAGCTGTATTTCATCCATTTCTTATGATGACAGAAATCCAATATCCTTCTGACCGACATACCGTAGATGGCTCCTATGATAAAGCTAAATCCCCACAGCAGCTGGGCAAGGTTCCTGCCGAAGCCTCCAGCTCCCACAAGCAGGGATTCCAGACCCTTAAGGGTGAGATAGGTTAAAAGGTAAACGGCACCTATGATAATCAGCTGGAGGGTGAGCCCGTCGATGGATTCCTTCATGGGCAGTTCCACAGGCTTGTCGTCATCGTAAAGGTCATGCTTTCCTACAAGAGCGCCGTTGATTTTGTCACTGGCTTTCAATTTCTTTTTCTTTCTCAGCCAGGCAATGAGTGCAACTCCCCCGGCGCAGGCCCAGATATAGCCCATGGCGGCAATCGTAAGCCCCATATTCCCGCCGTAGGTAAAGCCCAATTCTTCCCACTGCTTCCCCATGGCATAGGCTTGTCCGGGGCCCTGCCCGAAGCCCAGGGGAAGAAGCAGACCCGAAAGGGGAAAGGTTCCCGGAAAGATGGTATAGAAAAACAAAAGAGACAGAGAAAAGCCCAATAGTCCCTGCACAACATAGTTACTGACAATAAACATGCCTGAATTCACATATTCCTTGCTCCTGACCTTACTGGAAGCCTTCAGGGACAGAGCGATGAACCCTATATTCATCAGATGATACAGAAGGTTCTCAAGCCTTAAGCTGTTGAACGAGATGATCCCCAGTACATCCTTGCCCAGTATCAGCCCCAGAAATCCCGCGATGACGGGTATGGGTATGGGATTCTTCCTGAAAAAAGGATGCTGCCGTTTCATTGCTGTTGAAATCAGCAGAAGAATGGACAGCATAGCAATATCGATAATGTAATTCCAGATCTGACTTGAACTCACTTTATTCTCCCTCTGGCCGGTGCTTCCCAGGCTCCAGCCGTTTAATAATATCGTAGGCCTCAAAATACTTGTTGGCCGAAGTATGGCGGTTCTTAAAGGCAGCCCTGTGAAATTTGCCCCCATGGTAGAAATCGAACCAGTCCGTCAGGTGGGTGCTGACCCCATTCATGCGTGACAGCTCGAAGACTGTTTTTTGACTGTCTCGACCGATGAACTCAAGTCGGTCCACATAAATACGCAGGGTGCCCCTTCTTAGTTTTCTGATGGCCACATACCGCTGCCCCGTGAACAGGGTGACTTCCCGGTCTTCGAAGATGGGTTTATCGGGATTAGTCATCCTTTCCCGAACCATGCCCTCCAATTCCCTCAACTGCCACTGGTTCCATTCCAGAACCGACTTGAAACGAAGTCCGCCATCTTCTTTTTCAAAGTATCCGTATTGATTGTAGCGCACGGTTTCACCACAGTCCTGGCAGGTCAAGGTATCATCTTTTGAGATAAGCCTTCCGATCCCACCGCAATTCGGACACAGGAAAAGAACCCGCTCCAGCCTTTCTGCCAGGCGCTTACCCACAAAAGGAATCATTCGCTCCTCCTGCCAGCTGTACTCATTAGTACTAAGCTCTGCACACATCCTTTCGTAGATCTCATCCACTGAAAGGGCCTTCAATTGTTCCGGTGTGAACAGAATACCGTAGTTTACCTGTATTTTCCCCCTTCTTGATTTCAGCGCCCAGCGGGGATGGCTCAGATATGCCCCGTTAAACCGGAATGAAACAACCGGCACCCGCATGCTTTTTAGTACCTTGGCTGTGGGATACAGTATTTTTTCGGTTTTACCGTCCCAGCAACGCATTCCCTCTGGGAAAACGCCCACCACATCTCCTCTGTTCCTTACATGGAAAAGGCTCTTAACCGTGGAGGCATCGCTCATTGCCTTTGTTTTGGGTATGCACCCCGCAAGCCCCAGCACAAAGCGCATGAACCTGCTTCTGAACTGCTCCACCGAAGTAACAAAATGTATCGGCTCGCTGATCTTATGGGAAAGTATGAAGGGATCCCAGTTGTTGGTGTGATTGCCGATCACCACAAAGGGAGGCTTTAGGGCCTCCATATTCCCCTCTATATACTCAATTCGATAACGCCTGACCAGATAAGGACCCAGGGTTTTCTTCAGAATTCTGTTCAATACCCGGCTTGCCCTTTTAACCCTGTATGTCATAATATTCTCCCGTGTTTTTTGTAAAGCATATTATTATTTATTTAACCAGATTTCAGCTCTCGTATCAATCCATATTATGGCTCGTTTTTAGAGTATTGGCAGGTATCATCCTTCTTTTTATCCTGCTGGATCTGCAAATCAGAAGGATACAGGTATATTTCCGGATATTTACGTCCATGATTAATTTAGACCTATTATTGATTGAGAGGTGTTTGAGATGGGTGACAAGAACCCGAGAAAGGCTCCAAAAAAGAAGAAGAAAATCGAGAAGGCTGTAACGCCTGCTTCTATGGATGACAACAATAATTCCCGGTAGCCAGGGAGGAATCACTGATTTATTTTGAAAACCGGGGCGATGGTTTTGGTATGGCTTACAACCTGAATATCCGCTATCGCTCTATTTTTAATGAGGGACAAAAGAGCCCTCTTTTTTTTTAAGTTTTTATTTCTATTTCAAAGCATCAGGGATTCATTTGAGGCATTGAATTTTCTCAAAACAAGGTGAGTATTTTTGGGGGGAAGAGTCGAAAAACCCCAGCCAGCAATTTGGCCGGGGCTTGATTCCAGGAGTTGTCTTAACGCTTAAATCAACCTGTGTCCCTATTTCGTGAAATTATCGAAGTAGCCCTGAATATAGACAACGGGTGTCCCCTTGTCGCCGCTTCCCGAGGTGAGGTCGCACAAGGAACCGATCAGATCGGTAAGTCTTCTCGGGGTGGTGCCCTGGGATTCCATTGCGCCTACCAGATCAGCGTTCTTGTTCCTGATATACTCTTCAATGGCCTTTTTCTGTTCTTCCCCTTTTAAGCCGGCAAAATTGTTATCTGCAAGGTATTTCAGCTTAACCTCGTTAGGTGTCCCCTCCAGACCCTTTGTGTAACCGGGGGATACCACGGGGTCGGCCAGCTCCCATATTTTCCCCACCGGATCCCTGAAGGCTCCGTCGCCATAGACCATGACTTCAACGGTCTTACCCGTTTTTTCCCTGAGGGATCTCTGAATCTGCTCAACAAGAGCCTGGCAGTTGCGGGGAAATAGCTTGACGGTCTCCTCAGTTGCCTTGTTGGATCCCAAAAGCCCATAATGCTCGTTGTATCCGCTGCCATCAACCGGCTCTGACAGGATGTCCTCCAGTGTAAGGATGCATTCACCTCCGGCGGACTTGAGTATTCTTCTTGTCCGCTTGCGGGTGTGAATGTCACAAGCCAGAACAGTTTTTGTATAATCAAGTATTGTGGCAGGGTTGTTTGAGAATATCACTTCACACTTTGTACCGTATTCCATAACAATGGATTTGTAATAATCGATATAATCAACACCGGTAAAGGGATGCCTGCTATGTCCAAAAACCTCGCGGAAATCCTTCTCAGAAAGCACATCGCTCCATGGGTTCACCCCTTTTTCATCAAGAAGCTCCTCATCCACAAGATGGTTTCCCACCTCATCAGCAGGATAGGAGAGCATTAGCACAACCTTATCCACACCTTTAGCGATTCCGCGAAGGCAAACCGCAAAGCGGTTCCTGCTGAGTATAGGGAAGATCACTCCAACAGTACCGCCGCCGAGTTTTTCCCTCACGTCCTTTGCGATGGCATCAATTGAGGCATAATTACCCTGTGCACGGGCAACAACCGATTCTGTTATGCCCACTATATCCCTGTCCTGAATTGAAAACCCTTCAGCCCGGGAAGCCTTAATAACACTGTCCACCACAATATCAACAAGGTTATCGTCTTTGTTGATGATCGGAGTACGAATGCCACGCACTACCGTTCCTACCATTCTTTCCATGGATATCCCTCCTCCGGTCATTATAACCATACAGTTGTATTATATCGCCCTGC
>JAAYTP010000041.1 GCA_012518025.1 Clostridiaceae bacterium | reverse complement strand
TTTTCTTTTTCAACATTATTGACCACCTTTCTTTATATATCAGGGCTCAATATAATACAGGGGGTCGGTGGGTTTATCATTCAGCCTGACTTCAAAATGCAGATGGGAGCTGGTAGATAACCCTGTTGACCCAACCAGGCCGATCTTCTGAGCCTTGGATACCCATTGACCTTCTTTAACGAGAATCTTGCTCAGGTGAGCATAATATGTTTTAAATCCATTGCCATGATCAACAATAATCACATTTCCGAAGCCGCCATTCCAGCCCGCAAAGGATACCTTTCCCTCGCCGGAGGCATACACAGGGTCACCAGTGGATCCTGCCATGTCCAGACCATCATGCATGATATAACGCTTATAGATGGGGTGGAAGCGCATTCCAAAACCTGAGAAGGTTGTTCTTGAATTGACAGGCCAGTAGGTGGGCAGGGCATCAAGATAGTTAATGAGTTGTTCTTCCTTCTTAGCTATTTTACTTGTAACATCATCCTCGGAAAGCTTGGCTGATTCCACCAGTGAGATAAGAGAGCGAAGTTCCGCCACATCCTCTTTGAAAGAAGCAGGTTTCTTATCTCCCCGGCTTACAGTTCCTATATCTTTGATATCACTGTCAATATAGGCGACGATCATGCTCTCATATTGTTCCTTGTAGTCGTCTATGGCTTCTTCCGAAATAGTTTTAATGGAATTCATGGTTGTTATGATTTCGGCGTTATCAGCAAGCTCCTTTGTCTGCTTTGCGATTACAGCCTGTAATTGTTCCTTTTCGCTCATGATGGCGTTTAACTCATTTGTATGCTGAACAATCATGTCTTTGTTCTGCTTTACTACAGACAGGGTATAACCAGTTAACATCAAAAGCGCAACAAGCATGAATGCAAAGGTTGTGAGAAGGGTTGTCCGGTAATGATTGATTCTGATTGTTTTGACTCCGCCTTTGCTATGAGGAATATACATTATGGACAAGTAATTCCTCTTGGCAGAAATCTTGCCTCTCAGATTCTTCATGTCTTCACTCCCTAAATCGATTTGCCTTCATGTATTTTGACATTTTTGTGAAACATTTTTGTAACACAACCGATACTATTATAATATATTATCTTCCAGAATAGAAGATGTATTAGCATTTTGTAGGTAAATTATTTATATCCAGTTGATTATTATTTACCGAACGCACGTCATTTCATACGTGAAACGGGCATGTTCACTGCTTTTGGAAGGCAGCAGGCTTTTGTATTGCTAAAGGTAAAGAATCGAAAGAAAAGGCGCTGCCGGATGCATTTTTACTGGCATAAGAGCAGAAAAAACTATATCTCATAACAGAAGCCGGAAAAAGGGTAGCGAAAAGGAGCTTGGGTGCCTGGCGGAGCTTTGCGGTATTGCCCGGAAAATCATAGAGGGGAGCGGGAATGGTGAATAAGAAAGTCTACCGTTACTTTGGCGGCTTTCTCCATCTTTTATCTGATTCCGGCAGTCTATATGCGCTTTCTATAAAAGTGGTAAGTATCAGAGGGAAAACATACGAATGAAGCCTTTCGGGGACTTGTCAAAACACAGGGCAGAGGTTAGGATAGGTTTTGCAGGCTGAATACTGAAGGGGCTGATCCTGTAATGATTGCAAAGAACCAGGTTTTTGAGCTTGAAATAACCGGTCAAACCCATGATGGGCTTGGCGTTGGACGCAAAGACAGCATGGCCGTCTTTGTTCAGGGAGCCATTGCGGGTGAGAGGGTTATGGCAAAAGTCATCAAGGTATTAAAAAACTATGCGGTTGCCAGAATTGAAGCGTTTATTGAAATGAGCTCGGATCGTATTGAGCCCTTCTGTCCTGTCTACAAGCGCTGCGGAGGCTGCAGCCTTCAGCACATGAGTTATGAGAGAACCCTTAAGTTCAAGCGGCAGGCAGTGATGGACAATCTTGAGCGTATTGGAGGGCTGAGCGGCATTCAGGTGAAACCTGTCATCGGCATGGAAGCACCAAGAAGATACCGGAATAAAGCCCAATACCCTGTTGGCATGGGGGAGAAGGGTCCTATTGCGGGTTTTTTTGCCCCACGCAGCCATGAGATTATCGAGTCTGAGGAATGTGGTATTCAACATCCTGTAAGTGACCTCGCTAAAAATATTATCCTTGAATTTATGAAGACCAATAGTATCGCAGCCTATGACGAGAAAACCCATAATGGGCTTATCCGCCATGTGGTAACCAAGGTAGGTTTTGCGACCGGCGAGGCTATGGTGATCATTGTCTCCACCAGCCCCGACATACCCAAAAAGGACAGGCTGGTGTCCCTTTTGAAGGAGAAGCTCCCGGGGCTTAAGAGTATCATTCTCAACATCAACAACAAGCCCGGAAACGTTGTCATGGGCTCAAAAAACATTACCCTTTACGGCAAGGATGCCATTGAGGACAGGCTGGGAGGCCTCACCTTTGAGATTTCACCCCTGTCCTTCTACCAGATAAACCCTGCCCAAACCCTTGTTCTCTATGAAAAGGCCATGGAATATGCAGGCCTTACGGGTGAAGAAACGGTCTTCGATCTTTATTGCGGTATAGGCACCATATCCCTTTTTGCAGCCAGAAAAGTCAAAAGGGTGATCGGTGTCGAATCGGTTACCGAGGCAGTGGAAGCAGCCCGGCGTAACGCGGAAAAGAACAGCATTGCCAATGCTGAGTTCTTCTGCGGTAATGCCGAGGATGTGGTGCCAGAGCTGTACAGCCAAGGCATCAAAGCCGATGTGGTGATTGTAGATCCGCCACGAAAGGGCTGTGATGAAGTCCTGCTCAAAACACTGATAGAGATGGCTCCCGACCGTATTATCTATGTTTCCTGCAACCCTTCCACCCTTGCAAGGGATATGAAGGTTCTGCATGGGAGCGGCTATATAGCCAAAGAGGTGCAGCCGGTGGACATGTTTCCGTGGACGAGCCATGTTGAGTCAGTGGTTCTTTTATCCCACAAAAAAGCAGACAGCTTTATCAATGTAAAAATGGAGTATGACGATGACATATATAGGGCACCAGACCGTGTTACCTACAAGCTTATACAAGAATATATAGAGGATAAATACAACTTCAAAGTTCATACAGCCTATATCGCAGAAGTCAAACGCTCCCTTGGCCTACCTATGTACGACGCACCTAATGCAGTGGAA
>JAAYTP010000040.1 GCA_012518025.1 Clostridiaceae bacterium | reverse complement strand
CTCCTCGCAATGACAGGAAAAAAGCGCCTCCTCGCAATGACAGATCTCACCTTTTGATCTTTTTCTTCTGGTGCTTCTCCCTTTTTTGTTTCTTTCCTTTTATCTTCTTATTGGCTCCTATATGCACCAGGATGCGCGGATCCACTGTCTTTTTTGGCTTTACCCTTTTTGCCTCCTTAAACCCGGTTTCATTTTCTTCCGGTTTGCTTCCTTGCTCAGAATCCAGGAGCAGAAAATCAATCTGCCTGGTTTCGGGCGTTGCCTTTACCAGCTGAACCCTTACCCTGTCCCCTATCCTGAACCTCTTTCTGGTTCTCTCTCCAAGAAGGCTCAGAGACTGGGCATCATACACATAATAATCATCATCCATGCTGCTCAGCTTCACAAGGCCTTCGATGGTATTATCCAGTTCCACAAACATACCGAAGGCGGTGATGTTCGATACCATCCCGTCGAACTCCTCCCCAAGCCTCTCCTGCATGTATTCGGCCTTCTTCATGTCCTCGCAGTCCCGTTCCGCGTCCTGGGCTGCGCGCTCCCTCTCGGAATTGCTCTTGGTGATCTCAGGAAGGATGCTCCTGTAATGGTCAATCCTCTTCTCATCCAGCCTACCACTGAGCTGTTCTTTCATAATCCGGTGGATCATCAGATCCGGATAGCGTCTGATGGGGGCTGTGAAATGGGAATAGTATTCGGCTGCCAGCCCAAAATGCCATTTATGGACATCGCTGTATCGGGCTTTTTGGAGGGATCTGAGCGTCAAGGTGCTGATAACTTTCTCTTCGGGGGTACCCTTAATCTGATCAAGGATCTCCTGCAGCGCCCTTGGATGAATATCCTGATATCCCTTCAGGTGGTAACCGAATATGCCCAGTACCTGGTTCAGGCTCTCCATCTTGTCGGGATCGGGATTCTCGTGAATCCTGTAGACAAAGGGCACACCAAGCCAGTAGAAGTGCTCAGACACTACTTCGTTGCACTGGAGCATAAACTCCTCGATGATGCGATTGGCTATATTGAGCTTATATTTTACTATCTCAACAGGCTTTCCGTTCTCATCCACAATTATTTTAGCCTCGCTGAAATCAAAGTCCACGGAACCTCTTTCCTGCCTTTTACGTTTGAGGATCAGAGCCAGATCCCTCATATGGTAAAAGTCATCCAGATGCTCCCTGTACCTTTCCTTAAGCTCCGGATCATCCTCTTCAAGGATCTTATAAACATCGGTGTAGGTCATTCTCTCCCTGACACGGATAACGCTTTCAAAGATCTCATGATCCTTCATTTTCCCATTGCGGTCAATCTCCATCATGACACTGAAGGCAAGCCTATCCTCTCCTGCATTTAAGCTGCATATGCCATTAGACAGCTCCCGGGGCAGCATGGGAATCACCCGGTCGGGAAAATAGACGCTGGTTCCCCTTAAAAGCGCCTCGCGATCGAGCATGGAGCCTTCCTTCACATAATGGGTCACATCGGCAATATGAACCCCCAGGCGATAGTTGCCGTTTTCAAGGATCTCGATGGATACGGCATCATCTAAATCCTTGGCATCCTCGCCGTCTATGGTTACCATCCGAAGATCCCTCAAATCCCTCCTGTTTTTTATATCCTCCTCACCAACAGTTTGGGAAACCTTCTTGGCTTCCTTCAACACCACTTCCGGGAATTCATAGGGAATACCATATGCCCGGATGATGGACATGATATCCACACCTGCATCCCCGCTGTCACCAAGGATTTCAATAATCCTTCCTTCGGCGTTGCGGTTGGCTTCAGGCCATTTTGTGAGTTCCACAACCACCTTCTGGCCTTTTTTTGCTCCGTTAATGTAATCCCTGGGAATGAACACATCCCGAAACAGCCGCGCATGGTCAGGGATAACAAAGCCGAAATTATCACTTGAATCAAAGGTACCCACAACGGTCTTATGGGCACGGCTCAAAATCCTTATGATTTCCCCTTCCTGACCCCTGGTGGCAGTGGCAGGCTTTGTGGAACGGGTCATCACCCTGTCCCCATGCATGGCGCCATTTATGGCGTTTGCAGGAATAAAAACATCTTCGTTCCCGGTTTCTGGTATAACAAAGCCGAACCCTCTCTCATGGGCCTGGAATCTTCCCACAATAAGGCCCATCCTCTCGGGTACACCATACCTCTCCTTCCTGGTCTTTATGACCAGGCCTTCCTCTTCCATATGGTTCAGAAGGCTAATAAACACCGGTATATCTTCCTTGGGAACATCCAATACTGTGACAAGTTCGGACAGTAGCAGCGGTTTATACGCTTTCTCCCTCATATAGGACAGAATACGGTTTTTTCTCTCTTCCAGTGTATTCAAAGCATCATCTTCCTTCCAGGCATTCACTGCAAATTACAACACAAGCGGCTTTATAGCCGCCCATTTTTATCTTGATTAACTATTTCAATTTTTATTCAGCCCAAAAGCCCCATTTATACTCGCCGGGTTATCGTATTATCCCCAAAAACACGGCAACTTTGGCTCCAACTAAATAATCAGAGGGTTTCTTTTAAAGCCTTAAGTGAAATCTCGGCCAGTTCCTCAACGCTTAAATCCAGTTCACCGCAGGAATCGATGCGATCCCTGCATATCTTAGGTTGGAATTCCGGATCGGCATAACACTGCATAATCCTTTCAGCATCAATGCCATCAATTGCTTTTCCGGGAGTGCTCTCAACACATGCCATAATAAGTTCTGCCATGGGTGATGCAAAGTACAATGCCTTATCAAGCTTTCTCCTTCTTGCAATCCTGTTTGCTGGATTATGGGCTCTCACGGCATAGACAACGGTTTGGTCAAAATCCAAATTCTCCAGAATGTCTCCGCCCATCTTTCCATGCAACTCCATGTTGCCGTCGATTCTTTCCCAATCGATGTCATGAACCAGGCCGGTCATCCCCCATATTTCTGCATCCTCGTGAAAATGCTTCGCTAGAGATTTCATAATGGCTTCAACAGCCAAACAGTGACGAATAATGTCCTGGCTCTCAATTCTCAGTTTTAGCTCTTCGAACGCTTTCTCACGATCCACTGCCAACCTCCAAACTGTAACTCTTCAAGCTAATTATATCAAATTGTTAAAGCTTAGCAATAGCGAAAATGAGTGGAGGGGCATAAGTCTTCGTACTCCCGGGGCAATATTATCCTGTGTGCACTTTATTTGCGTGTTGATTTTAACCCCCGCATGGGATACAATTCTAGCCGTGGTTCCTCCACGGCCAGTTCGCAAAATCCTGGCCGGCATTCATGAGAGGATCATTGAACTTATGATCCTTCATGAAGTCGAACAAAACTACGGAGCTTCCGGCGGCTCAGGTTTATAAGCCGGCTGCATGGTCTCTATGCAGAAGAAGGATGAATTATGAAGCTTAGTGCAAAAACCATAGTCCAGGCTGCGGTGATAGCCGCAGTATACGCATCTCTTACCCTTTTGATCAAGCCTTTGGCTTATGGCCCCATTCAATTTAGAATCTCGGAGGTGCTCACTGTCTTACCGGCTGTTCTTCCTGCTTCCATTCCCGGAGTTTTCGTCGGCTGCATCCTGGCCAATTTCCTTGGCGGATTCGGTATTGCGGATATTATCCTCGGAAGCCTTGCAACGCTGCTTGCCGGTTTTTCTACCTGGCTTTTAAGAAAGCGCAGCCTTTTGCTGCCCCTGCCTCCTGTGGTTTTCAACGGTCTCATCGTTGGCTCCTATGTCTATCTTTTATATGACAAAACCTATCCCTGGCTTTTAACCATGCTGTTCATAGCCATCTCAGAAGCCCTTGTATGCTACGGTCTGGGCCTGCCTCTGCTGTCCATGATCAAAAAAAACCGGGTTATCCGTGAGGTTTTGGACATATCCATTGAATGAGCCCTTTTTGTTTTTAGCAAACGTGGGTGGGTATATACTTAATGTGTCACAAAAATGCGGCATTTTATAAAGGAGCTTTGGAATGAGACGTGTTAGCCTTGAACAGATTCAGGATGACGATATATTGGCGCGCCCTCTTTACGACATAGACGGCAGAAGGCTTCTCAATGCGGGAGTAAAGCTTACCCCATCCATGATCCAGAGGCTTTTGGAAAAGGGTGTTACAAGCGTTTATATCGAGGACGAACTATCAGAAGACGTAGAAATTCATGGCATTCTGACAGACGAGACCAGAAACCAGGCCAAGCTGACCATACGCAACGAGATGAACAGGCTTGCCTCCAGGGGCGAGATAGATTATGGAGCTATCAACGATGTTGTGGATCATATCCTGGAAGAGATGCTTTCTACAAGGATAGATGTGCTCAACGCCAATGATATCCGCACCCAGGACGAATTGGTCTACGCCCATTCCATCAATGTCTGCATTATGGCCGTTGCTTTGGCTACAAAGCTTTCACTGCCCCCATCAAAAATTAAGAGCATTGCCATGGGCGCCATCATGCATGACATAGGAAAAGCGCTGTTACCAAAAGAGCTTTTTAATAAGAAGGATCCAACCCCTGCAGAAGAGACGGAAATAAGAAAACACCCCCTGCTGGGTTACCATGTGATCAAGGATCTTGCGGAAGCCTCGGCCACTGCAAAAATCACCGTACTCATGCATCATGAACAGATCAACGGCGGAGGATACCCCATGAGCCTTAACGGTGATTACATCCACTATTCGGCAAGAATTGTGGGCATATGCGATGCATTTGATCAAGCCATCAATGACGGGCACTATAAGAATGTCTATCAGACCACCGACGCGGTTGAATACCTGATCGGCGCATCGGGCCATATTTTTGATAAATCCCTGGTGGATACATTCATCAAGATTGTTCCCATCTATCCTGAAGGAACCATAGTCTTATTAAGCAACGGCATGTTTGCCATAGTTGTCAAAAACAACCCTGTTTATATGACGCGACCCGTTGTAAGGCCGTTCTTCAACCCGAAAACAGGAATCAAATACGACCGTTCATATATTATCGACCTGCAGCACGAATTATCTATTAAGATTGTTCGTGAAATTAATGTCAACCTCAGGGATATAGG
>JAAYTP010000004.1 GCA_012518025.1 Clostridiaceae bacterium | reverse complement strand
TGACCCTGGAAACCTATGTCCGCACGGGAAAAACAATATCCAAGCCAAAGGGACTCCCCCGTGAGATGATGGAGGAAAGAGCGGGCGTATTCGTATCATTGAAAAAACATGGGCAGCTCCGGGGATGCATAGGAACCATAGGCCCCACCTGTCCCTGTATCGCCGATGAGATCATCCAGAATGCCATCAGTGCGGGGACAAAGGACCCCAGGTTCAACCCGATAAAGGAAAATGAGCTTGATGATATAGTTTACAGCGTGGATGTCCTTGGGAAGCCGGAGCCTGTGGACGATATAAGCCAGCTGGATGTGATCCGGTATGGGGTCATCGTAAGCTATGGGTACAAACGCGGGCTGCTTCTCCCCAACCTGGAGGGCGTAGATACCGTAGAGCAGCAGATAGATATTGCCAGGCAGAAGGCGGGCATTGGGAGGGATGAGCCCTATACCCTGGAACGCTTTGAAGTGGTCCGGCATAAATAGCCATCCCGGAACGGCTTAAGGAGGCATATATGGTCGAGGCAAAACAGCATCCCGCCATGTATTATGAAAGGCTTGACCGACAAAGGGTCGGTTGTTTCCT
Source organism: Clostridiaceae bacterium (assembly GCA_012518025.1). Classification (GTDB taxonomy): domain Bacteria; phylum Bacillota; class Clostridia; order DSM-8532; family DSM-8532; genus Thermoclostridium_A. Next base: position 2,717 of record JAAYTP010000004.1, on the reverse strand, counting down.
GTGCCCTCACAACTGCAATATTCCCTCAGGGCACACCGGGATCTGCGGTGTGAGGTATAACCATGACGGGACCCTCATCGCGGAAAGCTACGGCAGAATCACTGCCCTGGCCCTTGATCCCATTGAGAAAAAACCACTTTCCCGGTTTCATCCCGGCTCCTATATCCTCTCCGCGGGAAGCTACGGGTGCAATTTAAAATGCAGCTTCTGCCAGAACCATTCCATCTCCATGGAAAGAACACGGGAAGACAGGAAGGACCCCTTCCTCACAGGCAGGCGAAGATGGGTATATATCCCGCCGGAAAACCTGGTGGAAAAAGCCCTGGACCTTGTCAGTGAGGGCAACATAGGAATCGCGTACACCTATAATGAACCCCTGATCTCTTATGAATATGTGTATGACTGCAGCAGGCTTGCCCATGAAAAGGGCTTGAAAAATGCCCTGGTGACCAATGGGTATATCAGCCGGGAGCCATTTTTAGAGCTTCTGCCCTATATCGACGCCATAAACATAGACCTCAAGAGCTTCAGAGATGAGTTTTACACGAAGATATGCGGAGGCTCTCCCCAGTATGTAAAAAACACAATAGAGGCGGCGGCAGAATCCTGTCATGTGGAGGTGACAACGCTCATCATCCCTGGCCTCAACAACAGCCCGGATGAGATGAAGGAGCTTGCCGCCTGGCTGGCATCGATAAACCCTGAAATACCCCTTCACCTTTCGCGCTTCTTCCCGAACTACAGGATGCTGGACAGGCCGCCCACTCCCCCGCAAACAATATATTCCCTGGTCAGCGTCGCCAGGGAATATCTGAAATATGTATATACGGGCAACCTGTAGCCGCATGCGGCGGTTTCAGCCCGGGGAGCTATCCTTCCACGACCTCCAGAAGATCCTTTGATATATCTTCAATGCTGCCTGCCGATGCGGATACCTCCTGCATGGATGCCAGCTGCTGTTCAACAGCGGCTGCGATCTCCTGCAGTTCGGCAAGGTTCTTCCTGTTAAGATCCCTTACCCCTTCAACTATCTCAACAATCTTGCTGCTGTCTGCAGCCGCATTCTTTGTAGCTTGACTGACTTCCGAAATCTTCATGTGCATATCCTTACCAGTCCGGGATAGCAGTTCAAACACGCTGCCGGCTTCATTGATCAGGGACAGGCCATTCCTGACCAGCTCGGAATTGGTATCCATCGCGTTTGCGGCCTTCTCGGTATCCTGTGTTATCTGCTGGATCAGGTCGGCAATATCATTGGCTGCCTTTTGGGACTGTTCAGCCAGTGTGCGGATTTCAGCCGCAACCACAGCAAATCCTTTTCCCTGTTCACCGGCCCTGGCCGATTCAATGGAGGCATTGAGCGCAAGCATATTGGTCTGCTCGGATATACCGGTTATGGTTTCGACAAACCGGCCGATTTCTTCCGATCTTTCCATCAGGCGGGCGACAACATCCCTGCTCTCAATGGTGGCCTGCGATATTGAATCCATTTCCCTGATCACCTGGTGCAGAATATCTCCGCTTTTTTCATTACGCTCCCTGACCTCCCGGGATATCCCGGCTATTGCATTTCCTTCATCCGCGATACGGTTGATACTCTGTGATATCCTCGAAACCATTTCAATGGCCTCTTCCATATGCTTGATGGTGCTTTCGGATGCCAAAGAGATTTCTTGCGCGTTCACGGCTATCTGTTCATTTGATTTGGTTGTATTATCGGTGACGGCCGAAAGCTGACGCACTGATTCGGCCAAAATGCCGGACACTTCCCTGGCTTTTTCAGTCATGGCAAGGGTTTTTTGCAGAAGGACAGCCTGTTCTTCCGCGCCCATTACATTTTGAAGCATGCTGCGTGTCCTTCTTGACAGGTATATGAAAATAACCGCAATTATAGCGAATTCCAGCGTTCTTGGGACTACACCCGAGGCGATCATCCTGCCGACTGTGGCCAGGTTATTGTCAGTAATCCCTATGTAAACACTTAAGATCTGGCCTATGGCCAGCATCACAACCGAAAGGACGGCAGTAAAAAAGCACAGCCTCCTGGTGAAATACAGGCTGGCAATGGCTATTGGGTAGCAGTACAGCAGAACCACATTGTGCGACAGTATGGTAAATACGCAAAATATGGCCATAACGGCAGAAGCGGCAATGACATACTTGACCCATGGATCCTGTTTCTTTAGAACGAACACCAATAATGACGGAATAAGGAGAAAGACAGCTGAAATACCCAGGGCCAGTGCCAGGGTTCCGAGAGGTACCACAAACAGGCCAATTAGTTTTATCACCAGGAACAATATGACAAATACTATAGAAATCAGCATTACCTTTGATGCAAACCGGTTGGCTTCGATCTCATTCCGCTTGAGAATCCCGCTCTCTTTCATCTCCAAGACCCCCCAAAAATCCCGATAATAAGTTTCGACTATATTTACCATTATATTTCATAAATAAACAATATTAATCATCTGTTCCATCATATCGGTCATATAAGGTATTCCCTGATAACCGCCCACTCCTTTATCAGCTTTTCCAAGCTATACCGCGCATTGGCAGGGCTGGTGGAAGGAAGGACTGTGCTCAAGATTCCTGTGTAGGGGTAAACAAGCTTTTGATAAAGGGAGTCGGCTTTCCTACCGTTGGTATAGATGGCGCATATCCGGGTATTTTTCAGCATCGAACCGAAATCGTTGACCACGGGATCCTTGATGGAG
>JAAYTP010000039.1 GCA_012518025.1 Clostridiaceae bacterium | reverse complement strand
GAATGATGCCTTAACAGCCAAGATACAAAGCCTTATAGATAATATAAAAAGAGACTGTCGCATATGACAGTCTCTTTTTTGGTGACCCCAAGGGGATTCGAACCCCTGATACGGCCTTGAAAGGGCCGTGTCTTAACCACTTGACCATGGGGCCGCTTATGGTAGCGGCGGTCGGATTTGAACCAACGACACTGCGGGTATGAACCGCATGCTCTAGCCACCTGAGCTACGCCGCCATAATTACGGCGAGTTAACGCGCTTTTATAGTATAGCAAAGTCGCCAAACGCCGTCAAGCTTTTTTTTTCACCATTTCAGCCCATTTGGGAGGTGCCGGGCAGCAGTTTCATATAGCTTCTACAATCTGGTTATGATCGGGTTTCTGCCTAATATAATAAGTAAGAGAGTGATTTTCGCTGTTCGTGGTGGGGGCGGCTGTTTTGAAGATTAAAATTTTTACCGGGGAAGATGTCAGAACTCTGGAAACCATGGTGAATCGTTTCATCAGCAAAAAGCAGGTGATCGCGATTAGGCAGTCTGAATCGGTGGACAGGAACAATCAATGGAGACTGACCATTACGGTATTATATGACGACTGCTACAGCTATGATTACATAGATGAGACATTTTTTAACAACTCGTCGGTATAGCCGCATTTTTACAGGGTTTTCCGGCATCGGCTGCCAGCTTGCCCTGAACTATTTGTTGCACACCTGCGTATCATGATTATGTGTACAACCTAGGACATCATTTCGGGGGAGGATATGAAAGTTTTAATACTGTGCGGCGGCCGGGGGTTGAGGATGCATGAACTGACACGGGATATGCCCAAACCGCTTATTTCCATAGCCGGCATGCCGATGCTCTGGCATATTATGAAGCTTTACAAGCATTATGGCTTTGATGAATTTATACTGCTGCTTGGATACAGGGGAGACAGGATCAAGGAGTACTTTATGGATTATCCCTGGAAAAATCACAGCTTTGTCCTGGATACTGAAAACAGCCGGATCACGCTTTTGGAGAAAGCGGAAAACTGGAAGATTACTTTTCTGGATACGGGTCTGGACACCATGACCGGGGACAGGATCAGAAAAGCAAAGGATTATATCGGGAACGAAACCTTTATGGCCACCTATGGGGATGGATTGTCGGATATTAATCTAAAGAAACTATTGGCATTTCATAAGGAAAAAGGCCTTACTGCTACTGTTACAGGGATTAATAAGAGAAGCCAGTACGGCACCATGACAGTCCGGGATGGTATTGCGGATTCCTTTGTGGAGAAGGAAACCAGCGAGGGTATCATCAACGGCGGTTTTTTTGTTTTTGAACCAGGTGTGTTTGATTATCTGTCAGCGGTTGTGCCCAATACCCTTGAAAGAAATGCTCTGGTGGATCTTTCCAGGGACGGGCAGCTGGCCGTCTATATGCATGAAGGATTCTGGTATGCCTGTGATACTTACTATGACATTATGACCATGAACAAGATGGCCGAGGACGGCATGGACCTGTGGAGGGTGTGGAAATGAGCGGTTTTTGGAATGGACGATCAGTCTTTGTTTCGGGCTGTACTGGCTTTTTGGGAATCCATCTGGTGAAGGCTCTAAAGAGAGAAGGAGCAGTTGTAACAGGTCTTGTGCGTGACAGGACGATGTCAACCGGTATTCTCAGAAGTGATACGGAAATAAATCAGGTATATGGCTTCCTGGAAGATTATCACCTCCTTGAACGGGCTCTGAACGAATATGAGATTGATACAGTATTCCATGTGGGGGCGCAGGCCATAGTGGGGACGGCCAACCGCAACCCCATGTCCACCTTTGAGGCTAATATCCGGGGAACCTGGCATGTGCTTGAGGCCTGCAGGAGGAACCCGCTGGTCAAAAGAATTGTTGTGGCATCCAGCGACAAGGCCTATGGTAATCAGGAAGTTTTGCCCTACCATGAGAATATGCCACTTCAGGGCAGGCACCCCTATGATGTATCAAAAAGCTGTGCCGATCTGATTGCGCAGGCTTATTATGAAACATATGGACTTCCTGTTTGTATAACCCGTTGTGGAAATCTATACGGCGAGGGGGATACAAACTTCAACCGGATTGTTCCCCAGACCATACGGAGCGTTATCAGGGGAGAGGCGCCTGTCATACGCAGCGATGGAACCTTTATAAGGGATTACTTCTATGTGGGGGATGCGGTAAACGCATATATGCTCCTGGCTGAAAAAATGGAGAGCAAAGGACTTTTTGGCGAGGCCTTCAATTTCAGCAATGAAGTACAGCTGTCGGTGCTGGAACTGGTCGACAGGATACTTGAGATTATGGATTCAGACCTTAAACCGGTCATCCTGAATCAGGGAGGAAATGAGATCCGGCACCAGTACCTCAGCGCATCCAAGGCGAGGGAGCTATTGGGATGGGCTCCCGTATACAGTCTTGATGAGGGGCTGAAAAGGACGGTTGAATGGTATCGTGCATATTTTAAAGGAATGGATGGCCATGTCGCGGAGCGTGAATTGAGATGAGTAAACATATCTTTTGCACAGTGATTTCCAGGTTCAGGCTCTATCAGGCCGTTGCCCTGTTCTGCTCACTTCAGGAGGTCATAACAGATCATATCATCTATGTGCTGTGTGTGGATGATGAAACGCACCGGCTCATCAGCAGGATGGGCTGGCAGCGCATCAGGCTGCTGCATATATGTGAGCTTAAAAACGAATCCCTGAACCAGCTAAAGAAAAACCGCAGAATGAACGAGTATTGCTGGACGCTGAAACCGCTTCTGATCGAGGCGGTGTTTTCCCGGGATCCCCAAATTGACAGGGTGACCTATGTGGATGCAGACCTCTTTTTCTTTTCCGATCCATCAGTCATCTTCAAGAACCAGCCTCACTGCTCTGTGCTCTTATCCCGCGGGGACATCGTCATTCCTTCCCTTGAGCCGGAAAACAAGAAGAGGCTACAGGCTCTTCTGGGCAAATACAATTCAGGGTTCATCAGTTTCAAGAGGGATGAGACCGGGCTGGAATGCCTGAAATGGTGGAAAAAGAGCTGCCTGAAATCCTGTGTCAGCAAGCCCGAGGCGGGCCTTTTTGGCGATCAGAAGTACCTGGATGAGATGCCGGCAAAATTCCCCAATGTTTGTGAAATCCATACCCCGGGTGTCAATATCGGGCACTGGAATCGGGCCCTTTACCATTACTCAGTTGTGGACGGGAAAATCCAGGCCGGCGGCAACAGGCTGATCTGCTATCATTTTAGCGGTTTTCGTGTGTTGCGCGGCAACAGGGTCATCATGATCCATGAACAGAAGGCTATGGATCCGCCCTTTTTCTATTCCATCTACCTTCACATCCTGCAGAATGTCATACGTAACATTAACATAATCGATCCCGGGTTCGACGGTTATTCCGATGCCCAGGACCTGGCGCGAAAGGAGAGTGAAAAGAATTGAGAGCAAGCATCATCATACCCTCCTGGAACGCCCGCGAAAGGCTTTATCTGAATCTGGTGGCGCTGAATAATCAGGATTACCAGGGTGATGACGTAGAGATAATAGTGGTGGATAACGGATCTAAGGATCGCACTATGGATATGCTAAAGGATTTCAAGTCCAGGTTCCCGTTGAGAACTCTCCGCCTGGAAGAAAACCGGGGCATCGCACGGGGACGAAACCAGGGCATATTGGAAGCCCGGGGCGATATTCTCATATTCCATGACAGCGACATGATCGCTTCAAGGGACTTTGTAAGAAAACATATCCAGGCTCATGAGAAGGGGTCTGATCTGGTTGTCTGCGGTCTGTTTTGGAAGCGCATCTTTTCTTTCTTCTATAAAAGGTTCAGCCATGAGCAAATGGCGAGGTTTGAGCGTATTACCGGAAATAAACTGGAACCCGGCAATCCGCCCCAGGACAGGATGCCTCTCATAACCGAGGCTGATGTGCTGAACGGAAGCTATGAAAAGTACAGCTTTGATCTGGATCTTCCATTCATCGTGGATCTGAAACAGGTATTGAAAAGGTACGGCAACTCCCTTGAGGGATATAATCTGCCATGGCGCTTTTTCATAACCAACAACCTTTCGGTGCCCAGGGACAGGGTGATGGGTGTGGGGATGCTTGATGAAGGCATCGTCAGGTATGGCTATGAGGACTATGATCTGGGAGTCAGGCTCTTCAAGGATGGATGCCGGTTTGTTATGGCTGAGGATATTATGAGCTGCCATCAGGAACATCCGGCCAATTTCACATGGGTGGATGTGGTTGAGAATGTCACCTATATATGCGAGAAGTATAATCATATCTACTTCCTGGATATGCAGATGGTCTGCCTGCAGGAGGCACTGAAGACCGACTCCGATAGGATCAACCTTGTGGCAGGAGATATCCATAAGCTGCTGGCAGAGAAGGAGAGCCACCAGATACTCAGGGTGTTCCTTGAGCTGCTTAACATTATTCGAAGAAGTTACTACAAGCCCTATAAAGGACCATCGTCAGATGTCATAATCAATATCGCCGACAATATCCCGCTCATCATCCGTCAGACAAGGCAGTGGGTTGAGGCCGGCAAGGCAGTCCACTTTATCGGGATGCTGCGTAATCTGCTGAAGATAACCCTTAATATTGAGCTGGGACCTAAGATAGGCCTTTATATATAGTAAGGACGGGGTGTTTTGCGTATGGATGCTTTTCATTTTACCACTGTTGTCTCCAGGGATCATCTGTATAAGTTCCTGGCAATGAATTCATCCCTTCAGGAAAATGCCGGCGGCTATAAACTATATGTGCTGTGCGCGGATGATGAGGTTTATGATGTGATCAAGGCCATTCCCTTTAAAAACCTTGTACTGGTACAGCTGCAGGAGATTGAGGATGAAGCCCTTCTGGAAGCTAAAAGCAACCGTTTGTTCCATGCCTATTGCTGGACTTTGAAGCCCGTTTTTCTGAACTATATCATGCAATTTTTTCCGGACGCCCATTATTTTGCCCATCTTGATGCGGATCTCTTCTTTTTTGGAGATCCTGCCGCCCTGTTTGCAGAAAATCCCACCGCTTCACTTTATCTGACCCATCACAGGAACGCAAAAGACTTTGAGCCCTTCTATGAAATCACCGGAATATATAATACCGGATTTGTGGGCTGCAAAAGGGATCTCACAAGCCTGGCCGCCATAGACGAGTGGGCAAAAAAATGCATAGCCCATTGTCCCATCAAGGAAGAGCCGCAGCGTAAGCTGTTTGGTGACCAGAGATATGTGGAGGATTGGCCTGACAAGTACAAGAAGGTACATATCCTGGAGTCCATTGGAGCCAATGCCGCCCTGTGGAACATCACAAATTACAAGGTGACCCGGAAGGGGGGCCAGATTCTTCTGGACAATGTCCCGCTGATCTTTTACCATTTCTCGGGGCTCTCCATTATCAGCCGTTACGAGTTCAACCTATGCTGGTATTATCATATACAGGATGAGAAGGTCGTCTCACAGATCTACCATCCCTACCTTGAAAGGCTATCGGCAGCCATCGGAGGGATGCAGAAATACTTCCCCGGGTTCAAATGGGGATTCTCGGATCGCAAGGCCGTGCCGAATACGCATTTTTATGTACTGGATGCATGAGGTGGGGGAAGAGAGTCTCACTTCCAACCTCCAGAATAGTATGTTATGCTATATGCGTTACATACTAAAGCAGCAGATGAGGTGCTGCTTGTGAAAAGGTAAGGCTGTTTCATGAAGGAGAGAATTTACACCATTCCCATAACCGAGGCTTTTGAACAGGATTCGGAATGCCCCTTGTGCATATGTGAAAAGAAGCTGGAGAATGATGCCCTGGAGTATACCCTCGGTCCGTCCATGATGGAGCCGGACAGCAGGATAGAGACCAATAAAAAGGGATTTTGCACACATCATTTCACAAAACTGTACAATATGCAGCAAAGCCGTTTGGGACTGGGACTCATTATCGAAACCCATCTGGCTGAACAGGAAGCCATCATAGAGAATATGTACCGTAAACACTCGGAATCAATTGAGAGTGAGAGCGAAAAAGGTATGCTGGAAACGGCTGTGGGCAGGTTGTCGGGAAAGGTGTCCGGCACCGCAAGATTTTCAGAAGAAATGATCAGCCACCTGGATGCTCTGGAGAAATCCTGTGCCATCTGCAGCAAGATTGGGAACAATATGGACAGGTTTGTTGGGACTATCCTTTACCTGTTCTTCAAGGAACGGGATTTCAGACGAAAGTTCGAGTCTTCAAAGGGATTCTGTCTAAAACATATGAAAGCTCTGATTCAGGGAAGCAAAAAGGAGCTGGGTCAGGGAAAACAGGCCGAGTTTCTAAAGACCCTGCTCCCCCTTCAGATACAGCATCTGAAACGGGTGCAGGAGGAGGTCAATCATTTTACCGAAATGTTTGACTACAGAAAACAGGGCGGAGACTGGAAGAATTCCCGGGATGCCGTGCCCAGAAGCATTGAAAAGATTTGTGGCCCCTGTGATCTACAAAGATGATGGGGCGGGAAAAGCACTGGAGATGGATGAAATGAAAAAATATGCTTACAAGGATCTGCTGGATATAATGATCAGGCTCAGAAGCCCGGGAGGATGTCCCTGGGATCGGGAGCAGGACCACAAGAGCCTCAAACGGTATTTGATTGAGGAGGCCTATGAGGTTCTTGAAGCAATAGACGCCGAAAATCCCGACATGCTCTGTGATGAGCTGGGAGACCTCCTGTTGCAGGTGGTGTTCCATGCCCAGATCGCAAAGGAAAACGGTCAGTTTGACATGGAGGATGTCATCCACGGTGTCAGCAGTAAGATGATCCACCGCCATCGTCATGTATTCGGGGAAGAAGAGGCTGAAACACCCGAGGATGTGATGAGGATATGGGAGGAGATAAAAAAAGAGGAGAAGGGTCAGGAAACCCAGACTAAGGTTCTCAAGGGCGTGCCAGGCAATCTTCCTGCACTTATGAGAAGCTACAAGGTTCAGGAAAAAGCATCTCAGGTGGGCTTTGACTGGGACAGACCCGAGGATGCCTTCAAAAAGGTGGAGGAAGAGGTTCAGGAACTGAAAAAGGCCTGTGAGAGTGGAAGTAAAGCCGAAATCGAGGAGGAGCTTGGTGATCTTCTATTTGCTGTGGTCAACGTATCCCGGTTTTACAAGGTTCAGCCTGAACTGGCTCTGACAGCCACAATCAATAAATTCATCAAGAGGTTTGAGTATGTGGAAACCCAGAGCGCACAGCAGGGAAAAAAGCTTGAGGACATGACCCTTGAGGAAATGGATGCCCTGTGGGATGACTGCAAAAGGAAGGAACGAAGCGATGCGGCTTCCACTTGAAGGGTGAAAGGAGCAGCAATGATGCGAATTGATAAGTTTTTAAAGGTAAGCAGGATAATAAAGAGAAGGACACTTGCAAATGAGGCCTGCAGCAGGGAAAAGGTGTCCATAAACGGCCGGACAGTAAAGCCGGGAGCCGAGGTGAAGGTGGGGGACATCGTTGAGATCAGGTTTGGTCAAAATGTCACCAGGCTGAGGGTTCTTAAGGTAACCGAACATGCCAGAAAAGAAGAGAGCATTGAAATGTACGAGCTTCTGTAACCAGCACAGAAGCTTTTTTATTCCGGTCATGAGCGCCCCCAAACTCCATCCCGGTAGCATAACCCAAAGAACCTGCGCATAGTATCAAACGGCGGCATGTAGTGCCTTAGCCTGGCGCATGTTATCGGAGGTGCTGTTATGGTTGATGACCGGAAAGCCTTTGAGCAACATCAGCAGAACATCATTTTAAAGGACAGAAGGCGGCTCATGGTTTCAGGAGTTCGGCATGTGGAAAGCTTTAACGAGGAATGCATCATCCTGGATACAGAAAACGGGATATTGATTATTCGGGGAGCTGGATTACATATCAACAAACTCAACGTTGAATCATCCGAGTTGGATGTGGAGGGGGATATCTGTGCCATGGAATACCTGGACGGGGGAGTACCGCAAAGAAAAGGAGGCTTCTTTTCGGGGCTTTTCAGATAGAAAGGCGGCACGTTGAATGAGCACAAGTGCGGGTTATGAACTGACTGTGGTTGCGGGCGCCATGGCTTGTGGGGTAATACTGGCGTTCCTGTATGATCTTTTTCGTATCAAAAGGCGCTTTGTCAGGACATCGGCTATCTTCATCCATATAGAAGACCTCCTGTTTTGGCTGGTTGCGGCCATCATCGTTTTTCTGGCTTCCTATATTATAAGCAGCGGCGAAACAAGATTCTATTTCTTCTCAGGGATATTCTTTGGCGGGTTCCTCTATTATGCCCTTCTCAGCAAGATCGTGATGTGGACATTAACAGAGCTTCTTGAGGCAGTTTTGTGGCCTGTCAGGGAGATTCTTCGCTATTTGACGCCTGTTGCCCGGCGTTTTCTGATGAATGGGAAAAAACTGTTGGGCAAGACCCGCAACCGGGTTGCCATCAAGGCCTACCACATTGGGGTTGATATGAGACGCCTTAGAAATGTCATGACCAAGAAATAAGGAATACGTTACAATTTGATGACAGTGTGGTATAATTTTATTGAAAGTCTCCCAATTTTGAGGGAGCATGTGATTTACCAAGGATAAAGCCGGGTGAACATTGTGGTTGCAAGGCGCAAGAGAAAAAAAGGATGGTGGATATTTCCGCTGCTGGCTGTCGCTTTAGTCTATACAGCCTTTACGGTGTATTCTCAATCCAGAGACATGTATGCCATCCGGATAGAGATTAAAGAAGTTCAAAAGCGCATCGACAGGGAGAAGGCTCTTAAGCAGGAACTTCTTAAGCAAAAGGATGAGTTATCCAGCGATGAGAGCATAGAGAAGTTAGCCCGGGAAAAGCTGGGCATGGTCAAGGATGGAGAAAGGATCTTTGTGGATACCAATCAGTAAATGATGTGGATCCTGTGAATATAGTAAAAATAAAGATTCCATTTAGCACAATCTGCCTCATGGAATCTTTTTTATTGCTCTTATACCCTATTGCTGCCCTTATCCTAAGCGGGCTTAAGCACTATTTTGCATGCTTTGAAGCAATCTTGGCCCAGGTATCCCTAAGGGTTACCGTTCTGTTGAAGACCAGGTTTTCCGGGCGGCTGTCCTTGTTATCCACACAGAAGTAGCCCAATCTCAGGAACTGGAAACAGTCGCCGGGCATTGCTTCCTTTAGGGACGGTTCCAGCTTTGCACCCTTGATGATTACAAGTGATTTTGGATTGATATAATCCTTGTAATCACTGCCCTCCGGGGTGTCATCCGGGTTTTCTACCGAGAAAAGCTTGTCATAAAGCCTTACTTCCGCATCGAGGGCATGCTTGGCTGATACCCAGTGGATGGTTCCCCTCACCTTGCGGCCATCGGGGGACTCTCCGCCCCGGGAGGCGGGGTCATAGGTTGCCCGAACCAGTGTTACTTCGCCATTCTCATCGGTTTCGTATCCTATGCATTTAATGAAATAGGCATTTTTCAACCTGACCTCCCCGTCGGGCTTGAGCCTGAAGTACTTAGGAGGAGGGTTTATCTCAAAATCATCACGTTCAATAAAGATCTCTCTTGAAAAGGGAACTTTCCGGGTTCCTCTTTCAGGTCGTTCAGGATTGTTCTCAACATCGAACTCCTCGGTCTGATCCTCCGGATAATTCTCAATAATAACCCGAAGCGG
>JAAYTP010000038.1 GCA_012518025.1 Clostridiaceae bacterium | reverse complement strand
CTCTATGGATTCAACACTGCATGTGATGTCGTCGTGGGCATCAGAATAGATCAGAACGCCGCCGACCGATGTAACAGGCTCGTTGAGGGTTACCTGTATCTTGTTAAGGTCAAGGCTTTCCACACTCATGACAGCTGTAGAGACCGTATCAACTATCAGCCCCATTGCCATAGCCTCAAGCCTGGTTACTACCCCCTCATCGATCATCTTTTGCAGAAGAATCTGATCTTTATCCTTACACTCCAGGGTAAGCGCCTTGTAGAGGATCTCCACTGCGCTGCCGCGGGTGGATATCAGGTCAGCATTAGCCCGATTGATGTATTCAGTAAGAGAGATCAGGCCAACCTCCCTTGCCTTATCGTAGACGGTATCCAGGGTAAAATCGGTCCCCATACTGTAATCCAGAGCCATGAGAACAAGTCCGATGAATTCTTTATCAGTTATAAAATCAAGGGGGTTGAATTGTGAAGATGCTTCCAGAATGAATCCGTTCTGGTAGCAATACCCGATGAAAGGCGCATACCATTCAGTGGAAGGTACGTCGGTATAGGGGGTACTGCTGTATTGAGCTTTGTTCTGGTTGACATGATCCCCTTTGCCAATAAGGCGGACAATGAATGTAACTGCTTCGTTCCTTCTGAGCTGATTCTCCAGATAATACTCTCCGTTGACCCCGCTGATGATCTTCAGATTGCTTAGTACAACTGCCTTTTCCTGTGTGGTCTTTTCCGCTGTTTGTGCGGCTGCCGGAACAGCGGATGCCAGTATCATTACAAGAATGAGTACAATAACCGGTAATTTTTTTACAACTCTCATCATTCGTACGCCCCTTTACTAGAAATCTATACCTATTTTATCATAATAAACGGAAGTAATATATAGATTTTCCGCAAAATTTGACAATCAATTCGCCATTCAAGCCCTCGAATCACGAACCAGCAAGGAGCGGACGCAAGGAAGCTGTCCCGATCCGCCCCTTTCTCTATTTAAGCATCGAGCCTATATAGGGTTGTGCCTCTTATTCCATGAGCATCTCCACAAGACTTAGGAACTCTGCCTTGTATGGATCGGTTTTTGCCGAGGACAGACCGACAATTCTTCCGTAGATGTTTTCATAGCTCCCATTGCCTATGAACTGGGAATCTCTCAGCAGCATGCCGAACTCAGCAACACCGGAGGCAAAATCGAAGGATTCCGAGGTGATGTGGCTTTCCTGTGAGCTGTCAACTGCAAGACTTAGAAGTTTGCTCTGATCCTGGTCAGGATCCTTATAGCGGATCTTGATATTCAGCCATTCATCACTTTCCACAACCTGGGATTGCTGATACTTCAAATCGGTGCTGCCCACCTCCGCCGCTGAATCCGCAGGTATGATCTCATACAGGGCTGTTACGCGATGTCCTGCCCCCATCTCACCAGCATCTTTGGTATCATCGTCGAAATCCTCGTCGTTGAGCATTCTGTTCTCGTAACCCACCAAACGATACCCTTTAACCTTGGCAGGATTGAACTCCACCTGGAGCTTCACATCCTTGGCTATGGTCAGAAGTGTACCTCCCATTTCCTCCACCAGCACTTTCCTGGCCTCCAGTATGGTATCTATGTAGGCATAGTTACCATTTCCGTTGTCCGCCAGGGCTTCCATCTTATT
>JAAYTP010000037.1 GCA_012518025.1 Clostridiaceae bacterium | reverse complement strand
TATAATGAACTCTTTATAGCTTATCAGCCCCAGTATGATACACGCAATAAAAAGATCGTAGGGCTTGAGGCACTTCTTCGCTGGAAGAACAAGTATTTGGGCATGGTTCCACCCTCCAGGTTTATCTCCATTGCCGAGGAAACAAGGCTTATAATACCAATAGGGGAATTTGTGCTAAGGTCTGCTTTGGGATTTTTGAAAAAGCTCAGAGAAATGGGTCACGACAGCCTTATCATGTGCATCAATATATCCATCATTCAGCTCATGCAAAAGGATTTTACCAGCATGGTACTGGATATACTGAATGAGAACCAGATTCCCTGCGAGCTTTTGGAGTTGGAGATTACCGAATCGGTAATGATGGAGTCGGTATCTACGGTGCTGGAGAATATCAACCTGTTGCGGGGAGCCGGTGTTAAGATTGCGCTTGATGACTTCGGAACGGGGTATTCATCCCTGAATTATCTTATGCATCTGCCCATAAACACCCTGAAAATTGATAAATCCTTCATAGATCATATTGGGCGTGGCAAGGAAAACGAGCTGTTGGTCAGTACTATCATGAATATAGGGCGAGGACTGGGTCTGAGCACTGTGGCAGAAGGTGTGGAGTATCAGGAACAACTGGACTATCTTTCAAAGAGAAAGTGTGAAAGGGTGCAGGGCTTTCTACTGAGCAAACCACTTTCCCAGGCTGATACCGAACTGTTATTAATGGAATCCGGCCTCCAACTGTTACAGTGAACCGGCATTGTCTGCCTTCGAATATGTTTGTTGACACAGGCGCAGATATTGTGATATATTGATTTAGCTATATTCTAAATATTATGACGGATAATAAAGAGATAGAGAAAAAAGCGTGTATGCCTTAAGAATTACCGGAATAGTCTTGGAAGGAGGCATTCATTAAAATGGCAGATGCTAAAAGAGACAGAGGCCCCAGAAGGAGCGGCGACTCACAAAGATCCGGCCGCGGCATGAGAAGGGCCAAACGTAAGGTTTGTGCATTCTGTGCTGATAAGGTTGAACACATAGATTACAAGGATCTAATGAAGCTGAGGAAGTATCTTTCTGAAAAGGGCAAGATTTTTCCCAGAAGGATAACAGGCACCTGTGCCAAGCATCAAAGGCAGCTGACATCAGCTATCAAGCGAGCCAGGCACATAGCGCTGCTGCCGTATACAACCGATTAAAAGCATCAACAGCCTATAGATGATATCTATAGGCTGTATTTCAATGATCCCAGTTTTATATACCTTCCCAAAAATTCTACGACGCCCGGGTACTCCGGGAAATTGGAACGGGTCTTTCATACAGTGTTATAATGTCCATAAGATCATTTATGGAGTGGCATCAGAATGAGTTTTAATGGTATGGATATCACCAGAAACACCAGGATCATTGAGAGTCTTAAAAGTGAACTTCTAAATTCAGTGGCCTATCTATACAGCAGACTGGCTGACGATTACTGTGATAATATAAAGGAAACGGCTCTGGACACACTCTCAAACGTGATCATTATCAGTTATCTTTTGTCCAGACGATTGGGACTGGATTATCCCATGCTTGAAAAGGAGATATCCTCCAAAATACGCTTGGGTCTGATCCAGGAACACGAAACAGAAAAATACTTTGGCGATCTATCCGCGCTGTCCCATGTTCTTAACAGGCCCTCTGCTGATAATGCATCCTAAGGGCAAGTTAAGCTGACATTGCGGATATTCGTCATTGAACGGAGGTTGCGCTATGAAAGTGATCCTGACTCAAGATGTTAAGTCATTGGGGAAAAAGGATGACGTCGTCAATGTCAATGACGGTTATGCAAGGAATTTTTTGATTCCGAAGGGACTTGTGGTTGAGGCTACTGCTTCTGCTATGAATGAACTTAAGATCAAGCAGGGTGCCAAAAAACACAAAAAAGAAAATGAACTGGCCGATGCACAGGCTTTGAAGAAGAAACTGTCTGAAATAACGGTATCTTTAAAATCCAAAGCAGGATCCAGCGGTAAGCTTTTCGGCTCTATTACCAGCATGGATATCGTAGAGCAGATTAAAAAAGATTTTGGTATCACTATAGACAAGAGGATGATCAATCTTCCCGATGCCATTAAAGCCCTTGGGACAACCGAGGTGGAGATCAGGCTATATCAGGGAGTTATTGCAAAGGTAAAAGTGATAGTAGAGAATGATGATACGGTTTAGTTCACCTGTTTTTGGGGGGAGATCGACCCATGGATGTTGGGTATAACAGGATACCGCCTCACCATGTGGAGGCGGAGCAATCCATTTTAGGCTCCATACTCATTGATCGCCATGCCCTGTCGGATGTCAGTGGAAGGCTCAAACCCGACGCTTTTTATCTTGAGAAGCACAGGGAATTGTATGAGGTTATTCTGACGATTTACGAGGACAGTCAACCCGTAGACATAATAACCGTATCGGATGCACTGGCCAAACGGGGAACCCTTGAAAAGGTGGGAGATGTGGATTACATAGCCCAGCTGGCCAATAGTGTACCCACCACGGCCAATGTTCTTCACTATGTTTCCATTGTGGAGGATAAGGCGCTACTAAGAAAACTGATCGATATATCCGGCAAGATTACCGATCTGGGTTATCAGGGTTCCATGGAGGGCATGGACGTTTTAGCCACCGCTGAAAAATCCATCTTTGACCTGGCACAGGGGCTCAGCAGGACAGGTCTTGAGCCGCTCAATACGCTCCTGGACACGACTTTTACCCAGCTTGAGGATCTGTGCCGTAAAAAGGGTGAACTCACCGGTGTGCCCAGCGGTTTTATCGATTTGGACCGCAAGACCACCGGCTTTCAGAAATCAGACCTTATTCTTATTGCAGCAAGACCGGCCATGGGTAAGACCTCATTTGCACTCAACATAGCCATCAACGCAGCATTGAGGCAGCATACTGTAGCCATATTCAGCCTTGAAATGTCAAGGCAACAACTGGTCAATCGTCTTCTGTCCAGCGAATCCATGGTGGAGCTTGAAAAGATGCGGAGCGGCAGGCTGGAGGGAGAAGACTGGAAGAAGATCGGGTTTACTCTGGGTCCCCTTTCAAAAGCTCCCGTCTATATAGACGATAATGCCGGCATCAATGTGATGGAGATGATGTCGAAGCTTAGAAGGCTGAAGCTTGAAAGAGGTCTTGATCTGGTGGTTATCGACTATCTTCAGCTGATGGAAGGCAGGAGGAAGTCCGAGAACAGGCAGCAGGAGATATCGGAGATTTCCCGAGGACTGAAGATCATGGCAAAGGAACTGGATGTGCCGATAATCGCCCTGTCCCAGTTGAGCCGCGCCCCTGAAATGCGTACCGACCACCGCCCCATTCTGAGCGACCTGAGAGAATCCGGAGCCATCGAACAGGACGCAGATATGGTTCTTTTTCTCTATCGTGATGACTACTATCATGAGGACTCCGAGAAAAGGAATATTGTGGAGGTTATCATAGCCAAACACAGAAATGGTTCCACAGGAACAGTGGAACTTGCCTGGATTCCACAATTCACGAAATTTGGGAATTATATGCCTAATGGGGGCATGTATCAGAACGCTCCGGGAGCGGGTAAGGCGAATGCTGAATAATTCTGTTTTAGAGCAAGTAAAGAGGGATATCTGTGATCAAGATATGCTCAGGCCAGGATTTCATGTGGTGGCAGGTATTTCCGGCGGAGCCGATTCGGTGTGCCTTTTAAGGATTCTGAAGCAGCTGAGCCAGGAGTACAGCCTTTCCATTACGGCGGTTCATGTAAATCATATGCTCAGAGGTACAGAATCCGATGCTGATGAGGCATTTGTCGCTAAGCTGTGCCGGCAGTGGGATATTCCTTTAAGGGTTTTCCACGCCGACATTGTCAAGATAAGCCAGTCCAGTGGTCTTTCTGAAGAAGAGGCGGGACGGGAAGTCAGGTATGATTATCTTTTCCAGGTGCTCAGGGATGAATACGCAGATGTCATAGCTACAGGACATCATTATGAGGATAATGCTGAAACCGTCATGCTGAATATTCTGCGGGGTTGTGGTTTAGAAGGTCTTACCGGAATGGACTACCGGAGCGGATCAATAATCAGGCCGCTTCTTGGCATACGCCGAAGCCAGATTGAGGATTATCTCTGTAGTGAAGGTATCTCATGGAGAACCGACAGCACCAACCTTTCCAATAAATATGTCCGAAACCGTGTCCGAAATCTGCTCTTTCCCTCTATAACAGAGCACTTTCAGAGCGATCCGGCCCGCATGATCAACCGTCTGTCGGCTTTAGCCAGACGTGATGAAGCTTATCTTAAAGATCAGGCTCGTAAGGTTTTTTCGGATGTGAGCAAAGAGCTTAGCTCGGGAATCAGTCTTGATGCTGATGTCCTGTGCCGGCTTGATACCGCCATATCCAGCCGGATTGTACGGATGGCCTGGGAGAAGGCAACAGGGAGCTTGAAGGGTCTTGAGAGCATACATGTGGATGAGATAATCAGGCTGTGCCGGGAATCCGGAACAGGGAAACGCCTGAGCCTGCCAAAGGGATGGTCGGCGTTATTATCGTATGGACGGCTGATACTGAGCCCAGCAAAGCCTGCTCAGAAGAAAGCCTGGTCATATCCTGTGGCCGTACCGGGAACAGTCCACGTGGAGGAAGCCAAAGGCGTTCTGAAAGCCTCGGTTCTATCCAAAGAAAGATTCATGGAACATTTTGAGACCGGGCTGGATATTAAGGAAACATCAAAAACTCAGGTATTTGATTATTTGAAAATTAATTGTGGAATAAATATAAGGAACAGAAGGGATGGGGATCGAATCCGACCCTTCCGTGCGCCGGGCGAAAAAAAGCTGAAAAAGTTTTATATCGATAATAAAATCCCGGTTGAAGAACGGGACGACATACCGCTTGTGGCAACTGGCTCAAAAATCCTGTGGGTGATCGGCATGAGAACCTCGGATGAGTTCAGGCCTGATGAGCGGACCCAGTCTTTTTTGGTATTGACCTGGATTGATTTCAACGATGGAGGAGAAAACAATGAGCAAACTCAAGGTACTCATCACAAAAGAACAGTTGGCGGCAAAAACGAAGGAGATTGCTGAAAGGATTTCCAAAGACTATGAAGGAAAGGAACTTCTATTAGTAGGTGTGTTGAAGGGCGGATTTATGTTTCTCGCCGATCTCGCAAGAGAGATTACAATAGATGTGAGCATAGACTTTATTTCATGTTCCAGCTACGGAAATTCCACTGTCTCGTCGGGGATTGTACGCATACTAAAGGATATCGATTACGATATAACCGGAAAACATGTACTTTTGGTGGAGGATTTAATTGATACAGGTCTGACTCTTACATACCTGAAGGACCTGTTTAAAGCAAAGCATTGTGCCAGTGTGAAGGTATGTACAATCCTGGATAAGCCTTCAAGGCGCAAGGTGGATTTGGATGTTGATTATCAGGGAATAATAATCCCGGATGAGTTTGTAGTCGGCTATGGTCTGGATTATGCCGAGAAATACCGAAACCTGCCTGAGGTCTGTGTTATGGAGGAAATATAAGGTTGTTTTTTCACAACAATTATGATAAACTATTATAATGTGTTTTTTATACTATCAGGGTGCCTGCCGGTATATAAAACCCGAATTGAATGTGCGCCTATATAAGTTATTGTCCGCATATGGATTGATATGAAGAAATGATATGGGCCTTCGTGGGAGGTTGAATTTATTGAAGAATGCTCGGGGCTTCAGCTTTTATATCATTATATTTGTCATAATGACCTTGATCATTATGATGTATAACAATATAAGCAACCCTACTGATATGAAATATTCTGATTTCAGAAAGGAACTGGATGCCGGGAATGTCAGCAACGTTCTTGTTCGTACTCTTAATGCCGATGTTGTTCTGACAAAGCCATCCGGACTATATAATGCCGATTTCAGATATACTGTAAACTTTTTATCCCAGGAATCATTTATAGACCTGCTCGACGATGCGTATGATCAAGGAGTACTGACCAATTACGATATTGAGAAGAAGTCATCCCCGCCGTGGTGGCTTGAAATGCTGCCCATGATCGCGATGGTGGTTCTCTTTGTCTTTTTCTGGATATTCTTTGTTCAGCAGTCCCAGGGCGGTGGAAACCGGGTCATGTCCTTTGGCAAGAGCCGTGCCCGCATGGCCAATGAAGACAGCAA
This sequence comes from Clostridiaceae bacterium, assembly GCA_012518025.1. GTDB lineage: Bacteria > Bacillota > Clostridia > DSM-8532 > DSM-8532 > Thermoclostridium_A. The sequence continues at coordinate 7,861 of JAAYTP010000037.1, read as the reverse complement.
AATGCGTGTCAGGTTCAGCGATGTGGCCGGTGCAGATGAGGAGAAGGAAGAACTTCGGGAGATTGTGGAATTTTTGAAGGAGCCTAAGAAATACGTGGAACTGGGAGCCCGTATTCCCAAGGGGGTACTCTTGGTAGGCCCTCCCGGTACAGGTAAAACCCTGCTTGCCAAAGCCGTTGCTGGTGAAGCCGGTACGCCGTTTTTCAGCATCAGCGGATCTGATTTTGTGGAGATGTTTGTGGGTGTGGGTGCGTCCCGTGTTCGTGACCTTTTTGAACAGGCAAAGAAAAACGCTCCCTGTATTGTATTTATTGACGAGATTGATGCTGTGGGTCGCCATCGCGGAGCCGGGCTTGGCGGAGGACATGATGAACGTGAACAAACACTGAACCAGCTTCTTGTGGAGATGGACGGATTTGGTGTAAACGAGGGTGTCATCATACTTGCCGCTACCAACAGACCGGATATACTGGATCCTGCCCTGATGCGCCCCGGTCGCTTCGACAGAAGGGTGGTTGTGAACTATCCTGACATCAGGGGACGTGAGGAGATACTTAAGGTGCATGCCAAGAACAAACCCCTTGCCCCCGATGTGGATTTGAAGGATATCGCCAAGACTACTCCGGGATTCACTGGAGCCGATCTGGAAAACCTGCTTAATGAGGCGGCTCTTCTTTCCGCAAGGAAAAACAACAAGGTTATCTCCATGGAGGAGATCAAGGAAGCTAATTATAAGGTGATAATGGGTCCCGAGAAGAAGAGTCGGGTTATAAGTGATAAGGAGAAAAGGCTGACCGCATACCATGAAGCTGGTCACGCCATAGCGGTTCGACTTGTATCCTCAACGGTAAAGGTAGACAGGGTCACCATTATCCCTTCAGGAAGAGCGGGTGGATTTACATCCTATAAGCCCGATGAGGATCGGCACTATACCACCAAGGGGCAGTTGATTGAACAGATCATGGTAAGCCTGGGCGGCCGTGCCGCTGAGGACTTGGTTCTGGGGGAAATCAGCACGGGTGCATCCAATGACCTTCAGAAGGCCAATCAGATTGCCCGGGACATGATTACAAAGTATGGTATGAGCGAAAACCTCAGCAATCTGGTATTCGGCGATGAGAACGACGAAGTATTCCTGGGCAAGAGCTACGGACATACCAGGTACTATAGTGAAGAGATATCTGCCCAGATTGATTCAGAGGTCAAGACCATCATAGATAATGCCTACAATAAGATAAAAGAGCTTCTCACAGAAAACAGGAACAAGCTTGAAGATGTGGCCAAGGCGCTTCTTGAGAAGGAGCGAATCGAAGCCGATGAATTTGAAGATATCTTCAAGAACGGATATAATCCTCCCGTACCTGTGTCATAATGTCAGCCAAAGCCCTCGCGGAACACTTCCGCGGGGGCTTTTTCAAATGTCTAATCTAACTCCAGGATGTCACTTTTAACGCAGGAGATTGCCCTGTCGCGTTGTTCCTCGTAGCGATGCAGGATTATACAGGTGGTATACATGAAGGAATCCCGTAAAACAAGGGCGCATTGGGATAAGGCGCATAAAACTCTATGTGAGAACGAGATACAGTTTTATTAAGGCTTCTGACATATATGATAATATAGGGGAGGAAGATGAAAGAAAAAGGGGTTTCAATATGGAAGAGATTTTCAGAGCCTACTTCCAATCTCCCATTGGACTTTTGGAAATCCTGGCAACCAAGCAGGCCATTATATCCATTGGATTCTGTGATAGCCGGGATCCCGAAAGATCTTGCTCTGTTATTCGGGAGTGCATCACGCAACTGGATGAATATTTCTCGGGGGAACGAAGAGACTTTCAGTTAGAACTTGCTCCCAAGGGGACGGAGTTCAGACAGAAGGTTTGGGGAGCTCTTCGCAAAATCTCCTATGGAGAGACCCGTTCTTATCAGCAAATAGCGGCTGACATAGGTAATGTTAAGGCCTGTAGGGCAGTTGGTGATGCCAACCGGAAAAATCCCATTCCCATCATAATTCCATGCCATCGCGTTGTGGGAAAGAACGGTAGGCTCACCGGCTACAATGGCGGTCTCTGGCGCAAGGAATGGCTGCTGGAGCATGAATCAAAAATGGTTTGTAAGAAGATATCTCCTGTGATAAAATGATAGAAATCACAGGTTCTCATTTCCAGACAGCCTGGTTCGGATACCCAGCCATTCATAAACCCTGGTGAACAGGGTTTTTTATGAGCGGTGCTCAATGGACGGGACGGATATGTGTTGCCATAGGTGCTGAGGGGCGGAGAAATGGAGAATATCAGGGTATTAAAAGGGATACGTCCTTCATACAACAAAAGCCTCATCCTTACGCGGCTTGGCTATAAACGTGGAGTCACCGGATTTGATGAGGACTTCCAAAGGCTTTTGGACAGCACGATAAAGAGGGCTGAAAACCTTTGTTCACTGGCTCTTGCCTATCGAATGGTGGGTATCGATGAGAACGACAATGGAGCGGTGAGGCTGGAGGACGGTACAGTACTTTCAGGAAAAGCGTTGTCGAAGATGCTGTCCCAATCGCAAAAGGCTGTTCTGATGGCCTCAACGGCAGGCTCGCATATAATGGAAGAGATCAGAACACTTATGGATAGCGGCAAAGCCAGTGAGGCTGTGATCATGGATGCAGCCGCATCAGAAATTGCCGATGCCGGGCTTGATTTTTTGATGGGTTATATAGGAACATTTTTGAGAAGGCAGGGCAAGGCTCTTACCAAGCACAGGTTCAGTCCAGGATACGGCGACTTTAATATCGAACAGCAGGCGCATTTTGCAAGGCTTCTGGATATTAAAGAGCTTGGCATCAGCATGACCGATACCTGTATGCTGGTTCCGGAGAAGTCGGTGCTGGCCATTGCGGGAATAATTGAAATAAAAACTGATTGAGAAAGATTGTAGAACCATGACAAGACAGGAATTCAAAGACTATTTCAATAAAGGCATTGTGATTCTGGACGGGGCAACCGGTACACAGCTCTACAAAAGCGGTATGCCCGTAGAAGCCTGTCCGGAAAAATGGGCTGCGGAGAATCCTGAAGCCCTGATATCTGTCCAGAAAAGATATGTTGAGAGCGGATCCGACATACTTTATACCTTTACCATGGGCGGTAATGCCATAAAGCTTTCAGAATACGGCCTTAAGCCCCAGACCAGAGAGTTAAACAAGAGACTGGCGGAGATAACAAAAAATGCAGCAGCGGGGAAAGCACTTGTTGCCGGTGATATTTCCTCCTGCGGGATACTTCTTGAACCCTACGGCGAAATTGGCTTTGAGGAGTCGGTGGAAAGCTATAAGGAACAGGTCAAGGGCCTTTTTGAGGGTGGTGTGGATCTGTTCGTAATTGAGACCATGCTGGATATCCAGGAAACCCGGGCTGCCCTCATAGCCATAAGGGAGCTGTGTGATCTGCCCGCCATGGTTACCATGACCTTTGAGGACGGAATGAGAACACTGATGGGGACCGATCCTGTTTCTGCGCTGGTAACGCTTCAATCCCTCGGGGCTGATGCAGTGGGTTGCAATTGTTCCAGCGGTCCCGCTGAAATGGTGGATATTCTCAAGGCCATGAAGCCCTATGCCAAGGTGCCCCTCATTGCCAAGCCCAATGCGGGAAAACCAAGACTTGTGGACGGGAATACCGTTTTTAATATGGATTCTGACGCCTTCTGTTCCTATGCAGAAGCACTGATCGGTGCAGGTGCCAATGCCCTGGGAGGATGCTGCGGCACCACACCGGAATACATTAAAAAGCTTTCGGAAACAGCAGGCAGCTTTCCTGCTCAAAAACCCGTTAATACAACCTTTGCCATGGTATCCTCCAACAGACAGACCCTGGTCATCCATCGGGATAAGCCCCTCACTATCATAGGGGAGCGTCTTAATCCTACCGGGAAAAAGTTTCTGCGAGAAGCTCTGACCCAAAACAATATGGACAAGGTGGCACAACTTGCCCGGGAACAGATGGAGGCCGGTGCAGGGTTGTTGGATGTCAATGCCGGTGTTCCCGGACTGGACGAGAAGACAGTGCTGGTCAATATGGTGCAGGCCGTATTGGACTCCGTGCCGTTGCCCCTGTGTCTGGACTCATCCAGTCCAGAGGCTCTGGAGGCAGCTCTGCGCATTTATCCCGGACGGGCTGTGATCAATTCGATTTCCGGGGAAGAGGTCAAAATGGAAAAGATCCTTCCCTTAGCGGCCAAATACGGCGCCATGTTCATCCTTCTTCCCATAGACGACAAAGGTGTTCCTGTAACGGCTGAAGAACGCATTGGTGTTATTAAGAGGGTGTATGATACTGCTAAGTCTTATGGCTTTTCCAAGGAAGATATCCTTGTGGACGGCGTTGTGATGACGGTTGCAACTGGCGGCCAGGCAGCCGGGGAGACCCTGAAAGTCCTTAGCTGGTGCACCGATAATGGATTTAACACAGTGGTTGGTCTGTCCAACGTATCCTTTGGCCTTCCCGCACGGGAGAATATCAATGCCGCCTTCCTTGCCATGGCTGTTGCGTATGGCCTTAGCTCGGCCATATTAAACCCCAACAGCCAGCAATTGATGGATATTAAGCGAGCCAGTGATGTGCTTAAAGCCAGGGACTCGAATGCCAGTGAGTATATCCGCTACTATTCTTCTCAAAAAAGTGTAGGCGGTCAGGCCTCCCAGCCTGCAAAAAAGGTGAAGCCAACGGCTTTTGAAGCTGTGCTGAACGGCATGGGCGATGAGATCGCCGATGTGGTTCAAGCCGATCTGGATAAAGGCCTGTCACCGAAAGCTATTATCGACAACAGCCTGATTCCGGCCATTCAAAAGGTGGGGGAGTTGTACGAGGATAAAAAATACTTCCTGCCCCAGCTCATTAAAGGCGCGGAGGCCATGCAAAAAGCTATGGAGGAACTGGGTCCCTATCTTCAAAAAGAGACCGAAGCCGGCATTGAGAAAAAAGGCACTATCGTTATGGCTACGGTAAAGGGCGATATCCATGATATTGGCAAAAACATTGTAGTTCTCCTTTTACGCAACTACGGCTTTGAAGTGATTGATCTGGGCAAAGATGTCCCGGCGGATCGTATAATTCAGGCAGCGAAGGACAATAATGCAGATATAATAGGGCTTTCTGCCCTGATGACCACTACCATGACCGAGATGCCGAAGATAGCCCGCATGGCTGCCGATGCCGGTCTCAAAGTCAGAATCATGGTTGGCGGAGCCGTTTTGGACAATGAGTATGCCAGAAGTTTTGGCGCCCATTACTCAAAGGATGCCTATTCTGCTGTGAGACTGGCGGAGTCTCTTCTAAAGAGCTAAAATACGGTTAGTTGTTTTGGGTCCTTCTAAACGACAAGATACAATTGACCGATAACACTTTGTGCGCATAAATACAGATTTGTTGGGGGTAATGACATGGAAGGAATATTAAGGCTTGGTTTTTTTACAATGGCGGAGAAGGTAACCGCAGCGCTCAAGGGACCCTTTCCGTTTATTGTGACGGGAGCCGTGATTGCGGCCATATGGATATATTTTCTTTTTCTGATTCCCAGAAAAACCAAGCGCTATGCCAGCTTTGCCGAATACATGAATGATGTGCTGAACTTCAAGGTGATGCTGACAGGTGTTGTATCCAAGATTCTTTATATTGCCTTTACCATTGTTGTGTTGATTGTCGGGGTCGTAGCCATGTTCGTAGCCAACTTCTTTGTAGGGCTCATAGGCATGCTCATTCTTCAGCTGATTCTCAGGCTGTTTTTTGAGTTCGTCATGGTTCTGTTCTCAATCCAGGAAAACCTGGTGGTCTTTAATGACCGGGTTGACGACCATCTCCACGATAATGACTGATACTGGTGGGCGCCGGTTTTGAGTAGCATTAAAGACCACATTGGGAGGTTCTTTAATGGTGCTCAGTTTTATAAAAAGAATACTGACCTGCACTTTTCTGTTTTTCTTTGGCGTAATCTTTTTCCTGATGATTTTCAGGATGCCAACAGTAATCTTCATTGCTTATGTTGCCCTTGCTTCGGTACTGGTTAACAGGATCGGGGACAGGGGTTTTATTATCTTCATAATTCTCGGATCCTTTCTTATTCGCCTTGCCTATATCAGCATTATCAATACACCTTTGGAATCGGACTTCAAGCTTCTCTATGATGCTGCCGTTCTTTTCTCCCAGGGCGACTACAGCTTCAACCAGCAGGTCTATTTTCAGGAGTGGGGCTACCAAACAGGCTTTGTGATATATCAGGGAATGGTTGTCCGAGTTTTCGGGCAGGCCGGGGGCATCACTGCCTTAAAGGTTCTCAACTGCTTTTGGAATACAGGAATTACACTGCTAGTTTACCTCATTGCCAGAAACTTTTTTAATGAAAAGCCTTCCCGTCTGGCCTCAGTTCTCTATTCGGGGTTCGTCTTCCCGATCACATTTGTGTCGGTATTGTCAAACCAGCATATCTCCACCTTTTTAATTCTGTTGAGTCTGTATTTCCTGATCGATCAAAGGCTTATCAGGATGAGGCGTGTGCCCAGAGGCTTTATTGGGGGATTTCTCCTGGCTCTGGGCAACATAATGAGGCCGGAAGGGCTGGTTGTCGTGACATCCCTCATGGTATACTTTCTTGTCCTGTTTTTTAGTGCCGATAAAAAGTGGCGAAGGATGGAAAGGATCGCGCAATGCCTTGTTGTGGTTCTTATTTATCTTGCGGTAAACGGCCTGGCCTCACGGGCTATTATAAAAAGCGGTATCAATGACCAGGGTTTAATGAACAATAACGTCTACTGGAAGTTTGTTGTGGGACTGAATTATGAGAGCAAGGGCAGCTATAATGAAAAAGATTATAAGCTAATGTATGAGAGCAACCTGTCATTAGAGGAGAAAAAGGAGCTTCAGAAGGAGTTGATTCTGAAAAGGCTTGGAATAAACCCTTTAAAGCTTGCAAATCTGTTTATGCTGAAAATTCAAACCATGTGGTGCGACAGTGCGATGGACTGGAGTTATAAGCATATCCTGATGTCCAACAAGGTGGTCTATTTATTCTCTAATCCTGTCAAGTTCAGTGATATTGATGCGGTATTAAAGGACTTGAATGAGTTATACATCTACACGGCTATTGGCCTCAGTCTTTTGGGAATGCTGACCCGATGGAAGTCGCAGATGAAGGACGGACTGTTGATTCCTGTGACCATTCTGGTAATATCCTTTGTGATCTATTTATTTATTGAGGTGCAGCCCAGATATGCATATCTTCAGCAGCCGTTTATGTTCATCCTGAGCGGAGCGGGATTGGAAATCCTCTTGTGCAGAATAAATGCATTTAATCTCAAACAGGTATGGGCAAGGCTGTGGGAATGTGCGAAAGAAAGGTCGGAACAGGAGCATAGGACGAAAATGGTTAAATAACCTGTTATAAAACTATAGACAACTTGATCAGCTTATGCTAAAATAATTATCGCTGCACCGCAACAGATATGCGGGTGTAGTTCAATGGCAGAACATCAGCTTCCCAAGCTGATTGCGAGGGTTCGATTCCCTTCACCCGCTCCAGCTTAACATCACGCCCTCATAGCTCAGTAGGCAGAGCGCATCCATGGTAAGGATGAGGTCATCAGTTCGATTCTGATTGAGGGCTCCATAAAAAACGAGGTGTCCAAAAGGATACCTCGTTTTTTATGGTATTCCAAACCGAAGTGTACCGAAGACTTGCCACCTATGCATGGATGCGCTCTGCCGCAGACATGCAAAGTAAAAAGCGAGCAATGCAAGGAAAGCGAACCCCGAGGAGCGGAGTTTGCAAAGCAAATGAGCACCGCAGGAGGAGAAGCTTGACGCGGCAGGGCGACGGTT
>JAAYTP010000036.1 GCA_012518025.1 Clostridiaceae bacterium | reverse complement strand
CTTTTTGCCATAAGGCTCATAGTGGATTCTGTGAAGGACTGCTACTCTGTGCTGGGGCTCATGCATGAACTTTTCAAGCCGATGCCCGGTCGATTCAAGGACTATATATCCATGCCCAAGCCCAATATGTACCAATCCCTCCACTCAACGGTTATAGGTCCTGAGGGCATACCCTTTGAGGTGCAGATCCGTACCCAGGAGATGCACCGGGTGGCGGAGGTTGGTATTGCGGCCCACTGGCAGTATAAAGAGGGCGCAAGGTATCAGGATAAATCCTATGTGGAAAAGCTTTCCTGGCTCCGTCAGATCCTCGAATGGCAGAAGGATGCCCGGGATCCCGATGAGTTCATGGAGAATCTTAAGATTGACCTGTTTACCGATGAGGTGTTTGTCTTTACGCCCAAGGGCGATGTGAAAAGCCTTCGTGCCGGATCCAACCCCATAGATTTTGCCTACTCCATCCACAGCGCCATAGGCAACAGGATGATTGGTGCCAAGGTTAACGGACGGATTGTAAACCTGGACTATGAGCTTAAGAACGGCGATATTGTGGAGATCATAACATCTTCGGCCAGTAATGGTCCCAGCAGGGACTGGCTTAAAATCGTCAAGACCTCTCAAGCCAGAAACAAGATCAATCAGTGGTTTAAAAAGGAGAAACGGGAAGAAAACGTTGAGCAGGGCAAGGAGATTTTCGAAAAAGAGGTTAAAAAGAGCGGCCTAACCATGAGCCAGGCCGTTAAGGCCGACTATGTGGATCCAATTCTGAAAAGGTATGGATTCAACAATATTGAGGATCTCTATGCCGCCATTGCTTTAGGAGCCATTACGGCCACCAAGGTTGTATCAAAGCTTAGGGAGAGTTACAGACAGAGCCTTCCGCCTGAGGAGCAGACCGAGCTTTTGCTCAAGCAGATCGAGAAGGAGAATAAGAAAAAGGCAAAGAGCATGCCCGAAAGCGGCGTGGTTGTGAAGGGAATCGACAATTGCCTGGTCAGGCTGTCACGGTGTTGCAACCCGGTTCCCGGTGACGATATCATCGGATATATCACCCGTGGAAGAGGAGTTTCGGTTCACAGGAAGGACTGTCCCAATGTCCGGAAGAACCTTATTGACGGGGATGCCAGGCTTATTGATGTATACTGGTATAAGAGCGCAACACCCAATGTTTCCTATCTGGCTGAGATCACACTGAAAGCCCATGACAGGCCAGGACTTCTTGTGGATATAACCAATGGCATAGGCGAATCACGTATTCCGCTTAGGGCTCTTAATGCACGCACCAATAAGGATTTCTATGTGGTCATGCACATGACTTTGGAAATCAATAACGCTGAGCAGTTGGATCGCATCATCGCAAAAATCAGTAAGATCAAGGATGTCTTTGAAATATCAAGGAACAAGTAAGTTAGGTGTCCTGCGGTATGCTTTTTGTTTCGACAGCCTTGTTTTGGACATAATGATGCTGGTAGTGAACGGCTCGACAGACGAATTGTTTGGAAGGCCGTATTTATTGCAAGGAAGGATTGTGTCATGAGAGCAGTTGTACAACGGGTCAGCCGTGCTGAGGTCAGAGTAAATCATCAGACCGTCGGAAGGATCGGGAAAGGTATTCTGGTTCTTTTGGGCATTGGTCAGGACGACGGGGATCAGGATTTGCAGTGGCTGGCCGATAAGGTGATGAACCTTAGAATATTTGAAGATGAAAATGATAAGATGAATTTGTCGGTGCTGGATGTGAGGGGGCAAGTCCTTGTTGTTTCCCAGTTCACCCTTTTCGGTGACTGTAGGAAGGGTAAACGCCCCAGCTACTCTTCAGCAGCCGCTCCCGGTGATGCGGAGAGGATGTATAACGCCTTTGTTGAAACCATTGAACAAAAATATGGAATAAAGGTTGAAAGAGGCGTTTTTCAGGCCATGATGGAGGTAGACCTTGTAAATGACGGGCCTGTAACCCTTCTTCTGGACAGTAAGAAAACCTTCTAGCCCGACGGGAAAGGATATGGATATGGCACTTTATGTTCTTCAAAATGGTATATTTGATTCCAACACCTATATTCTCTCCGATGACAAGGAATGCGTCGTGATCGACTGCGGCGTGAACCCCCGGGAGATAATGAATATTGTTGAGAGCAAGGGGCTTAATGTTAAATACATCATCCTCACCCATGGTCATTTCGATCATATCTATTATGTTCATGATCTTAAGGAGAAAACAGGCGCCAAACTCTGCCTTCATGAAAACGAGCTAGATCTGTACCGGGATCCATTACGAAACGGCTCCATGATGTTTGGCTCCGGTCGTGAAGTTAAAACAGTTATGCCCGACATTCTGCTTAAAGATGGTAAAAAGCTTCAGGCAGGAAATTTAAGCCTTGAGATAATCCATACCCCAGGCCATTCTCCCGGCTCAATCTGCATCTTGTCAGATGACATGCTGTTTTCAGGGGATACCCTCTTTGCCATGTCTGTTGGCAGAACGGATTTTCCGGGCGGGAGCGCTACGGCTATGAGAGAGTCGCTTCATCAAAAGCTTTTCACGCTTGACGAAAGCATTACAGTGTATCCGGGGCATGGTCCTAAGACCACCATCGGCTACGAGAAGGAGCACAACCCCTATGCCTGATGGAAGGCTTTATGTTCTGATCCGCGGCATGGATATGGCATATGATGCCATGGTGCTGCTGGGTCTTTTTTATGATAGGAATAAGATCATCATGATAGAAGAGGGCGATCTTCCCACGCCAGAACCGGGAAGCATGATGATTACCCTCGATAAAAAAGAATATGACGGCGGGTTTTCTGCAGAAGCCGCCTTTTACGATACTGTAAACGGCCAGGAAGATTTTATGGCAATCCTGAATGGATGTCGAAAGCCAGCTTTCAGCTCTTCTATGAAGATTACCGAGGCCGACATGAACCGTCCCGGTGGTTATCTCATGCGCAACAGAAAGATCATATGCGGGACGGTTCTTTATCACATTCTCCAAAGAGCTTTTCAAAAAGAATTGCCCTATGGATCACTGACAGGCGTACGCCCTGTTAAGATGGCGGCCATATGCCTTGCGGACGGTATGGATGAGGATCAAACGGCCGATCTGCTTCAGCGGATCACGGGAATAAGCCGTGAGAAAGCCCGCCTGCTGTATGAAGTGGCCTGTCAGGAGAGAAGCTATATGGATAGTGACGACACAGAGGTGAACATCTATATTGGGATACCTTTCTGTGCTAGCCGCTGCCTTTATTGTTCATTCACCTCTTACCCCATAGAACGTCTGTCAAGCCTTGTAGATCCATACCTTGATGCCCTGAGCAAAGAGATGGAGTTTGGTTTCCAATGGATAAAGGACAATAATCTAAGGATTAATTCCCTATACATCGGAGGTGGAACCCCTACCGCACTGCCGGAAAACCAGTTTGGCCGGCTATTGGCCATGGTGCGGGACTTTTTCGGCAAGGCAAGGGAATTCACCGTTGAAGCTGGCCGTCCAGACACCATCAATAGGGAGAAGCTTCGCATGATAAAGGAAAGCGGAGCGACCAGAATCAGCATCAACCCCCAATCCATGAACTGTGAAACCTTAAAGCTGATCGGCAGAAACCACACGCCGGAGGATATAGCCGAGAAGTTTTTCATAGCAAGGAAGTTGGGTTTTGACAACATCAACATGGATATAATTGCAGGCCTTCCGGGTGAAAACCTGGATATGTTTCTTCGAACACTGAGCCGGATTGAAGAGATGAAACCCGACAACCTGACGGTTCATACCATGGCCATAAAGCGCGCTTCAATATTACATCAGACCACGGATGAATATGTTTCCGCTTCTGATGATGTGGTTGAGCAAATGTTAATGAAAGCCCGTGAATCAACAAAGAGGATGGGGATGAAGCCATATTACCTCTACAGGCAGAAGAACATGCTGGCCAACCTGGAGAACACGGGATATGCTGTTCCAGGCAAGGGCTGTCGCTATAATGTTGAGACCATGGTCGAAAGACAGAGCATCCTGGCTTTTGGCGCAGGATCCAT
>JAAYTP010000035.1 GCA_012518025.1 Clostridiaceae bacterium | reverse complement strand
CCGGTTATCACTCTCCAGTTGTTTGGGCTGGTTTATTCAATAAAATCAAAACTTGCAAAGAAAGCTATGGTTGTTCCGGAAACGGAAGATACTGTTATAGAGCTGGACTATTCATCATCTGAACAGAAAGATGAAACCGATGATGAGTCCATGGATGAAAACTTTGACGAAAAACATGGCATCGGCATGGACAATGCAGTTTCTGATGGGATACAATAATATGAAATAATGGCTGCCAATGAAATGGAATGGAGTGAAATGATGGTCAAACAACCTGAAACCAGGCTTGATGCATTGATTACGATTATAGATCATCGTTTAGAAAATGCTCTGGTAAACGTTTATAAGAGTAATGGCTTTCCAATATTATTATTGACACATGGAAGAGGAACGGCCAAATCAGTCATATATGAGATTCTTGGATACGATGCGTTGAAGAAGGCTGTTTCCATAAGCGTCCAGACAAAGAAAACTACTAAATACTTATTGAAAGAAATCAGCCATCGTATTGACTTTAGCAAACCTGGCACGGGAATAGCTCTTACTATTAATTTAAGCAGTATCAGCAGTGCCCTTTCTAAAATCTGTGTTCAGGCAGAGGAGAATTTGGAGTTAGGAAGTGAGGATATGGTATTTATGTCAAAGGAACCTTATCATTTAGTTATTACCATTGTAAACAGCGGATTTTTTGATCAGGTTATGGATGCGGCAAAGAAAGCAGGAGCCGTAGGAGGCACCGTAGTTCATGCCCGTGGCTTAGGATCAAAAGAAGCTCAGAAATACCTTGGCATAACCATACAGCCCGAAAAGGATCTTGTTCTGATCTTAACACCGAAAGAGCGAAAGCGGCCAATTATGGAGAGTATAATGCATGAGGTTGGGCTGAATACTGCCGGAACCGGTATCTGCTTTTCTTTGCCGGTAGATGCTGCTGTAGGGGTTGGAGCACTTATTAAAACTGATGAAACAGAGGATAGTTCCTTGTAATGAATCAGGTGCCATGTGAAGCTGTGATTAAGGCTTCAGGGAATGGAACAGTTTGGTATGAAGTATGGAAGCAAAAGGACGGTTGAGAAAGAAAAATTTCTCAGCCGTTTTTTTGAGGTTGTTATTGACATATGTCAGAAATGAGATACAATTAGGATGTAAATGACATATGTCAATTATTAACTTGTAGACAGACTTGTAGACAGTAGAGAAGGTCAAATAACCAGACAAGCAAATCTATAAAGAGCAAGGAGTGAGTATTATGCCAAGAGGAGACAGAACCGGATCTATGGGAAAAGGTTCAATGACAGGCCGGGGTATTGGCTTTTGCGCAAGCTTTGCAGCTTCGGGTTATGCAAATCCGGCCAGTTATGGCTGCGGCCTGGGCAAAGGGCCAGGCTTCAGGCGAATGTTCAATACGAACGGGTTGCCTAGAGGAGCGTGTTTCGTTTTTCCGAACAGAGCATATTTTGCGTCGGGTACTGATGAAAAAGATTATCTTAAAAGGCAGGCTGAAATTCTTGAAAGCCGGCTTGAAGACGTAAAAAAGCGCATTGACGAAATCGAAGATTAACCCGGCCATAAAGAGAAAGGCAGGTCACCGCCTGCCTTTGTCCGCATTTTATTGCGACAGGGCTTATAATGAGTTATTCTGTAAAAGGAAGCTGTGACATAAAAACGTGTTTATGATTCCAGTAGAGAGTATAAATGCTGGCATAAAAATGGCATGAAGAACCAGGTGCTTTTCTCTGGTTATTTTTTGTTTTGAATTGAGGTGATTTCAATATGCCGAGACCGATGAAATGGAGAAAGGTATGTAGCTTACCTGAGAGCAGCAGGTTTGGTCCTCTTGATTCTAATGTGAATGGTGAGGACTGTGTAAGGATGAAGGTTGACGAGTATGAGACTATAAGGCTTATTGATCTGGAAGGCTTTACACAGGAGGAGTGCGCCAAGCAGATGAATGTCGCACGTACCACCGTACAGGGCATTTACGCAGAAGCCAGAAGAAAGATAGCCCAGTCGCTGGTAGACGGAAAGATTCTGTTGATTGAGGGTGGCGAGTACAGGCTTTGCGAGGGTCGTGGAAATGGATGCGGACGAGGATGCCGAAAGCAACGTCGAGGACGACGCTTCGCAGGAAATGACCGGTAATGGCAGCATGTTCACAAGCAATAAAGTCAAATAAATAAACATGCTTGTGTGATATAAAGATTTTTGCAGAGGAGCTGATATTATGAGTGAGAAATGCAATCAAAGTTGCAGTAGTTGCTCGGAGGAATGTTCAGAAAGAAAGGAAAACAAAAACGATTTCTCCGAGAAACCACATGAGATGAGCAGCATCAAAAAGGTTATTGGTGTTGTCAGTGGTAAAGGAGGGGTCGGCAAGTCACTGGTAACCTCCATGCTTGCAGTTACCATGGACAGAATGGGATACCGTTCTGCAATTCTTGATGCAGATGTAACAGGCCCTTCTATTCCAAAGGCATTCGGGATCAAGAAGAAGGCTACTGCCAGCGAATTTGGATTGCTTCCCGTGAAAAGCAAGACTGGAATTGATATCATGTCCATCAATTTGCTATTGGAGAATGATACCGATCCCGTTGTATGGAGGGGCCCTATAATTGGTAATACAGTTAAGCAGTTCTGGACTGATGTTATCTGGACCGATGTGGATTTCATGTTCATCGATATGCCGCCAGGCACAGGCGATGTTCCGCTAACGGTTTTTCAATCCATTGCTGTTGATGGAATTATTGTTGTTACCTCTCCCCAGGAGCTGGTTTCAATGATTGTGTCAAAAGCAGTCAAGATGGCTGAAATCATGAACATTCCGGTTTTGGGATTGGTTGAAAACATGTCTTATTTTGAATGTCCGGACTGCGGTAATAAACATAAAATTTTCGGTGACAGCCATATTGATGAGATTGCCGAAAAGCACAGGCTAAAAGTACTTGCTAAGCTTCCAATAAACACAAAAATAGCTGCCGCCTGCGATAAGGGCATGATTGAGCTCTTTGAAGGCGATTGGCTTGATCCTGTAGCCGAAATCCTTGAAGGAAGAATAAAGGAAGACAGCAACTGAGGGTACATATAGGCTCTGTTTGTCACAAACATCAACACCATGCGGTGAATAATGAAGTCTTGGCAGTGCTTACACTATGATGATCAGTGTAGGCACTGTTTTTATATAAGCATAAATATAAGAAAGACAACTCAGCTTGGCTCCAATACATGTAACAGGTTGCAGTGTAAGCTGATAGCCACATTTCCAGGAAACAGCACCAATAGCAGCTCAAAACATCACAGAAAGAGCCTTTTCTTTATCTCGCTAAAGTGATATAATGAGAAAGCGGTTTTTTGAAATGATATGAAAGATTTTAAGACGGAGGAATGGAAATGAAAACTAAGAAAGTGCTGTTATTGCTTTTGTCGCTAGCCATGATTCTCGTACTGGTAGCTTGCGGCCAGTCACAGAGTGACAGTGATTTAAGTTATGTTAAGAAAAATGGCAAGCTGATCATCGGTTACACTGTATATGAGCCCATGAATTATACAGATGAGAATGGCAATTTTACCGGTTTTGACACCGAACTGGCCATCGTTGTCTGTGAGAAGCTAGGTGTTGAGCCTCAGTTCGTTGAGATCGACTGGAATACCAAGGAAGTGGAACTGAACGCGAAGTCCATCGACTGCATCTGGAATGGTCTGACAATTAATGAAGAGCGTAAGGCAACCATGGAGATTACCAAACCTTACGTGAAGAATGCCCAGGTGGTTCTGATAAAAAAGGGAACTTCCTATGACGGCACGGCTTCCCTGATAGGAAAAACAGTAGTGGCTGAGCAGGGCTCCGCAGGCGAGGACACCATTAAGGCCGATGATAACCTTAATCAGGCTACCTTTGTTCCCAAGAGCTTGCAGACAGAGTGCCTGATGGAACTGAAGGCCGGGACTGCAGACGCAGCTGTACTGGATCTGACACTGGCAAACACCATGACCGGTGAAGGCACCAGTTATGAGGATATTGAGATAGTGGATTACCTGGCTGAGGAGGACTATGGAGTTGCCTTCCGCAAGGGTTCTGATATTTGCGCTGAAGTGAACAAGATTTTTGACCAGCTTCGTGCAGACGGTACCATGGCGGCACTAGCTGACAAGTACGGACTTGATCTGGCTGAATAGGCTTACTGTACATAGATATAAAATTGGGGCAGGGGATAAACCTCTGTCCCATCGCTTGTTATTCTGAGGTAGGACAAATATGAATGATATTCCTGTTATTATTAGCCGGCTGTCGGAGAGTTTTCTGTTAAATTGCAGGCTTTTTGCATTAACCCTTTTGTTCTCACTGCCTTTGGGGCTTTTGATTGCATTTGGATCCATGAGCCGCTTCCGTCCGCTTAGGTGGCTGGTACGGACATTTGTTTGGATCATCCGGGGAACACCGTTAATGCTGCAGCTGCTCATCATCTATTTTGCGCCGGGTTTGCTGGACATGGCCTTTTCCTGGCCAGGTGGCACATCCGGGCGTTTTGTTGCCGCAACAGTAGCCTTTATTATTAACTATGCCTGCTATTTTTCCGAAATCTTTCGGGGCGGTATCGAGAGCATACCGCAAGGGCAGTATGAGGCTGGCCAGGTTCTGGGCATGACAAAGAGGCAGATCTTTTTCAAGGTAATACTGCTTCAGGTAGTAAAGCGTATCCTCCCACCGGTTGGTAATGAGGTGATTACACTGGTGAAGGACACAGCTTTAGCCCGCATTATTGCAAATAAAGAGATTATTATGATGGCTGGTGAATACAGCAGCAAAGGGCTTATATGGCCTCTCTTTGCCACGGGCATATATTTTCTTGCCTTTGTGGGAGCGTTAACCCTGCTACTTGACTGGCTGGAGAAGAAACTGAGCTATTTCCGCACATAAAAGGAAGGGATTCAATTGCCAATACTGGAAGTAAGAGATATTGAGAAAAACTTTGGTACTCTCCGGGTTCTGAGAAAGATTGATTTTTCGTTGAAAAAAGGAGAAACACTCGCCATCATTGGTTCTTCCGGCAGCGGAAAGACCACATTGCTGCGTTGTCTAAACTTTCTGGAGCGGCCTGATAGGGGAATAATTGTTGTCAACAATGAGGTTATTTTTGACGCTATGGATCCCGATACCCAACGGGAAAGTGAAGTGCGGAAAAAGCGCCTGCATTTCGGCCTGGTTTTTCAGAACTTTAACCTGTTTCCTCAGCACACTGTTCTAAAAAATGTTACACTGGCGATGGAGCTGTTGGCGAAAGAACGCCCGAACTACAAGCAGGACAAAAAAGCTATCATGGAAGAGATACAGGAAAAGGGTAAAAATCTCCTTTCCCAGGTCGGGCTATCGGATAAACTGAACTGTTATCCTCATATGATATCGGGTGGACAGCAGCAACGGGTAGCCATTGCCCGTGCTCTTGCTCTGGAACCGGATATTCTGTGTTTTGACGAACCCACTTCTGCATTGGATCCTGAGCTTACTGGGGAAGTGCTGAAGGTTATCAGGAATCTGGCAGAGCGCAATACTACAATGATCATTGTAACCCATGAGATGGACTTTGCCCGGGATGTGGCAGACCGTGTAATATTTATGGACGATGGTGTGATTGTGGAGCAGGGAACTCCTGAGGAAGTATTCGGAAACCCCAGAGAAGAGAGGACAAGGCAGTTCCTTACGCGATATAAGGAGAATTCAGGCAATGGTTCAAATGCTGACTGCTAAAACTGTACCAATCGCTGGCCTTAATACAGGCCAGTTTTTTTGTAGGCACTTTATAAGCGAAATGATAAAATATGTAAGCCGTGCTATCATTGATATATAAATGTAGTAGAGATATGTGAGAATTGTTATGATGTTAGCTCTTGCAACAGATGGCATAAAAAGTCGGGCATGGATTCTTCAACGAGTATTATAATGAGATCACGGCCGGAGAGGAGTATACGTGTGATTGGATGGGTAGAGGGTATTCAAAATGCGATTGATTATATTGAGGAGAATCTTACAGAGGAACTGAAAATACAAGATATTGCTGGAAAAGCATATGTCTCGGCATTTCACTTCCAGAGGATTTTCAATATACTGTGTGGCTTCACAGTAGGGGAGTATATCAGAAGCCGAAGGCTTAGCCTGGCAGCACAGGAACTTTCTAAATCAGATGCCAGAGTAGTTGATGTTGCCATTAAGTATGGTTATGATTCTCCAGACAGTTTTACCCGTGCCTTCACCAAGTTCCATGGAATTTCTCCTTCAGCGGCCAAATTGAAGGGTGCAAATCTGAAATCATTTGCACAGATCAGAATTAAAATAAAACTGGAGGGTGGTACAATGCTCGGGTACAAGATCGTTGAAAAGGCACAGTTTACTGTCATGGGCAAAGCAAGAAGATTCAACGCAGACACATCTTGCGATGAGATTCCT
>JAAYTP010000034.1 GCA_012518025.1 Clostridiaceae bacterium | reverse complement strand
GGTGGATCCATGATGGCTGCAATAAACCCGAAAATAATGATCACTATCCAAAAGTATCCGCGACTGCCCAAAGCCCCGCCTTTTTTAGCCGGCTGATGCTCTGATGTGAGCTCACAGTATGGACAGGAATCGTAATAATAGTTTCTGCCGCAACGCTCGCAACGGCGCATAGAAATTCACCCCTGTTTACCAGGACACCCCTTTAGGGCCCCTGCTCAAACCTGCTCCTTATTGTTAGTTCTTATCTTTAATTTCAAAAGAAGAACCGGTTATCTCTGTTAAGCCGGTCTTGATATAGCCTCACTCTGCTGACTATATTATAGCATTTTTATTGGCTGCTTTCTGCACCTCGGCAAATTTGAGATTCAGCCGCTGCCGCCTGGCTCTGCAAGCCGTTGCGAACACGTCGCACCATATTATTAATGAGATTTCATATATGATGTGCTATAATCCTTAATAATTCTTTGAAATGCACGACCGATTAATTTCACAGGAGTAGATTATGGGCATTAAGCACACTAAGGTAATACGAACCCGCACATTCGATCCATGGTGGAACCTGGCAGTGGAGGAATTCCTCCTGAACCATCTTCCGGAAGGACAATGCATTCTTTATCTCTGGCAGAACCAGAATACAGTGGTGATCGGCAGAAACCAGAATGCCTGGAGGGAATGCCGCACCGAGCTTTTGGAGAATGAGGGGGGAAAGCTTGCCCGGAGGCTGTCCGGAGGAGGTGCCGTCTACCATGATGACGGGAACCTTAATTTTACTTTTCTGATGAGAAAAGAAGACTATGACTTTGGAAGGCAGCTGGAGGTGATCCTTTCTGCAGTAAAGAGCCTTGGCATCCACGCAGAAAAAAGCGGCAGGAATGATATCACTGCCGAGGGACGAAAGTTTTCAGGAAATGCCTTTTACTTTACCCGAACAAGCGCCTATCATCACGGCACAATCCTGGTTTCTTCCGACTTTACAAAACTGTCCAGATACCTTCAGGTGTCTAAGGAAAAGATCGTCAGCAAAGGTATTGCTTCTGTACAGTCCAGGGTTGTCAACCTTACTGAAATTAATCCTTCACTCACCGTTGACATGGCTACTGATGCCTTAATCAATGCTTTCGCTCGTGTCTATGGATGCCGGCCCGTCATCAGTGACGGGGCTAAAGATATTGACACTGAAGCTGTTCAAAAACTACGGGATAAATATGCTTCCTGGGAATGGCGCTATGGACAGACTCCCAAATTCGACATAACCCTGGAAACACGGTTCCCCTGGGGCGGAATTGAAATGGGCCTCAACCTAGAAAATGGAAGGGTTGTGTCATCGAAGGTTTACTCGGACGCCATGGACGAAGCGTTCATAAGCATGCTTCCTGCCGTACTGGAAAGGTGTCCTTTCAGTTTTCATAACCTTGCAGACAGGATACGCACCAGCTTCGCCGCTGGCAGCAATAGGGATATTGCTGAAGACATTGCGGCCTGGCTAGAAGAAAAAAGTGGAAATTAACAACGAGCCACCATC
>JAAYTP010000033.1 GCA_012518025.1 Clostridiaceae bacterium | reverse complement strand
GAAACATGATAATAAAGCCAGTTTAGAGGGTGGATTGAATGGGAGTAACAACACAGGGAACCATTTACGGAATAAACGGACCTGTTGTAAGGGTTCGTGGGGATCATGCCTTTCAAATGATGGAAATGGTTCTGGTGGGGCATGAAAAGCTTATAGGAGAGGTCATTCGCGTACTGGAGGACGAAACCATCGTTCAGGTCTATGAGAATACTACGGGTGTGAAACCCGGGGAGCCAGTTATCCCTACAGGAAGGCCCCTGACGGTGAAGCTGGGGCCCGGCATAATCGGAAACATCTTTGATGGTATCGAGAGACCGCTTGCGTCCATAGCCCAAAAATCGGGGGCTTTTATTGATCGCGGCACTTTGATGGACAATCTTGATACTGAAAAGCTCTGGGACGTAAAGGTTCTTGTGCACAACGGGGATACTGTAAAGCCCGGAATGGTCATCGCCCAGGTGCAGGAGACGCCATCGGTGGTTCATCATGTCATGGTGCCCCCGAATATTGATGGGGTGGTGGAATATGCGGCCAATGATGGCAAGTATCCTATCACCAAGACCATTGTCCGTATAAGAAAGGGAAAGACGCCCCATGACCTGACCCTGGTTCAGGAATGGCCGGTTCGTACCCCCAGGCCTTATAAAAGAAGGCTGCCGATGAATGAGCCTCTTATTACCGGACAGCGTGTCATAGACAGCCTGTTTCCCCTGGCCAAGGGAGGGACTGCTGCCATCCCGGGAGGCTTCGGAACAGGAAAGACCCTTACCCAGCACCAGCTGGCCAAATGGTCCAATGCCGACATCATAGTCTATGTGGGCTGCGGCGAACGGGGAAATGAGATAACCCAGGTTTTGGAGGACTTTCCGAACCTGATAGATCCAAGAAATAACAGACCTCTGATGGAAAGAACCGTACTCATCGCCAACACATCAAACATGCCGGTGGCAGCAAGGGAAGCCTCTATTTACACAGGTATTACCCTGGCCGAGTATTACAGGGATATGGGCTACCATGTGGCACTTATGGCCGATTCCACCTCCAGATGGGCTGAAGCACTGAGGGAGATTTCAGGAAGGCTTGAGGAAATGCCTGCAGAGGAAGGATTCCCGGCCTACTTACCCTCCCGGCTTTCAGAGTTCTATGAAAGAGCGGGAATGATTGAAACCCTGGGGGAAGAGAAGGGCTCCGTATCCATCATTGGTGCTGTATCACCGCAGGGAGGCGACTTCTCCGAGCCTGTTACACAGAACACAAAAAGGTTTATCCGCTGTTTTTGGGCGCTGGATAAATCTCTGGCCTATACCCGTCACTATCCTGCCATCAATTGGATGGACAGCTATAGCGAATATACTGAAGACCTTCGGGATTGGTATACTGGGAACACGGCTCCTGATTTCATGGAGAAACGCGAAAGGCTGAGCCGGATACTTCAGGAAGAGGGTAAACTTCTTGAGATTGTCAAACTGATTGGAAGCGATATCCTTCCCGATGAGCAAAAGCTTATTCTGGAATCCGCCCGGGTCATAAGACAGGGCTTCCTGCAACAGAATGCCTATCATGAGCAGGATACCTATGTTCCTGTCAAAAAGCAGTACCATATGATGAAGAGCGTGCTTCACCTCCATGATCAGGCTGCGAGGCTGGTTTCAAAAGGAATTCCCGTGTCGGTTATTACGAGGACTGGTGTGTTTGAAGAGGTAGTCAAGATCAAATATACCATCTCCAACCAGGATATGGAGGCGTTTGAAACGCTGAATTCACGCATCGATTCCATGCTCTCCGATATAGAAGAGAGCTACAGGGGCACTGAAAGGAGGAGGTATGCATGAGCCTTGAATATTTGGGCCTTAAAGAGATATCCGGTCCTCTTGTGGTGCTTGAGGGTGTTAAGGATCCATCCTTTGAGGAAATGGTTGAGATCACTGTTGATAAGGAAAAACGTTTGGGGCGGATCATCGACATCAGCGGAGATATTTGTGTTATACAGGTGTTTGAGGGAACCCACGGCATCTCCCTGACCAATGCCCGAACCAGATTGTTGGGAGAACCACTGAAGATACCTCTTTCTAAAGAGATTCTGGGCAGGGTACTTGATGGAGTGGGCCGGCCTGTGGACGGACTAGGCGAAGTTTATCCCGAAAAATATTGGGATGTTAACGGACAACCAATTAACCCTGTTGAGAGGGAATACCCCAGGGATTATATACAGACAGGCATATCTACCATCGACGGCCTTGCCACATTGATCCGAGGGCAAAAGCTGCCCATTTTTTCAGGCAGCGGGCTTCCCCACAACCAACTGGCGGTTCAGATCGTGCGTCAGGCCAGGATTGCGGACGAAAACGATCATAATTTTGCCATTGTTTTTGCTGCCATGGGGGTCAAGCATGATGTTGCTGATTATTTCAGGAACAGCTTCAGAAGCAGCGGCGTGCTGGATCGTGTGGTCATGTTTTTGAACCTGGCCAATGATCCGGTTGTGGAGCGTATCGTTACTCCAAGATGCGCCTTAACTGCTGCGGAGTATCTTGCCTTTGAAAAGGACATGCATGTTCTGGTAATTCTCACCGATATGTCCTCCTATGCGGAAGCCCTTCGTGAGATCTCGTCTTCAAAGGGTGAAATACCCTCCAGGAAGGGTTATCCGGGCTACCTTTACAGTGATCTGGCTTCCATTTATGAGCGTGCTGGCATGATTAAGGGAAGGGAAGGATCCATTACTCAGATTCCGATCCTCACCATGCCCAATGATGACATAACCCATCCCATCCCGGATCTTACGGGTTATATCACAGAGGGACAGATTGTATTGGATCGCGGGCTTGCATCAAGGGGTGTGTACCCGCCGGTGAGTGTGCTGCCTTCCCTGTCACGGCTTATGAAGGACGGTATCGGTAAAGGCTATACCCGGGAGGATCATCCAGGACTGGCAAACCAGCTATTTGCCGCCTATGCGAAGGTCCAGGAGGTCCGGGCACTGGCTTCGGTTATCGGTGAGGACGAATTGAGTGATTTGGATAAGAAATATATGCGCTTTGGCCGAGCCTTTGAGACACAATTCATATCCCAGGAGTTCAATGAAGACAGGGATATCATACAAACTCTGGATCTTGGATGGCTCCTTTTGGGTCTGCTTCCCCGTGAGGAGCTTGACAGGCTTTCACCTGAAATGGTTGAAAAGTACCAGGTGGATCCTGAAGAGAGTGAAAGCAGGTTTAAGCAATGGATATGAAGCTTTTTCCCACCAAGGGCAACCTTATCATAGCTAAAAGCACCCTGGATCTTTGTCGCCAGGGTTATGAGCTGTTGGACAAAAAGCGGAATATACTTGTCCGGGAAATGATGAACCTGGTTGATAAAGCAAGGAAGCTTCAGGATGAAATGCAGGATACCTTCCAAAAGGCATATCATGCCCTTCAGATGGCCAATGTCACCATGGGTATCTCTGTGGTGGAGCAGATAGGATATGCTGTTCCGGAAGAGAATCGCATAGAGATCAGGGAACATAGTGTCATGGGTGTGGATATTCCCACTGTGCATTTGAAGGATACCGATCTGCAGCCCAGATACGGATTTCGCATGACTAACTCCACACTGGATACGGCCCGGGAGAAATTTGAGAAGGTAAAGCATCTTGCCGCAGAGCTGGCAGAGATAGAAAATGCAGTATATCGTCTGGCTACCAATATCAGAAGAACCCAGAAGAGAACCAACGCCCTGAAGAATATCATGATCCCCAGATACGAAGAGGCCACCAGAAATATTGTGAATGTACTTGAGGAGAAGGACAGGGAAGAATTCAGCCGGCTCAAGGTTATCAAGCGCATTAAGCATGGTGACTGAAAAAATCCTTAGGTAATTGCCAATCTTTTGAAATTCATATATGCTTGTATAAAACGCCCAACCCTCGAGGAACATGGGCTGAACCAAACTGAGGAGGGAACGAAAAATGGACGATAAGATTCAGGGCATAGCACAACGAATACGGGGTATGCGTGAGGATCTGGAAATATCAGTGGCAGAAATGGCCAAGCTTCTCGAAACGTCAGAATCCGAATACCTTGAATATGAATCGGGGAAGCGGGATTTCCCTTTTACATTTCTTTATAAGGCCGCTTCCCGTTTCGGTCTGGATATCAGTGATCTGATTGCCGGATCCAGTCCCAGACTTACGGTTTACACTCATGTCAAAAAAGGCCGCGGACTTCCAATCGAAAGACGTAAGGGCTTTAAATACCACAGCCTGGCCTACCTCTTTAAAAACCGCCTGGCGGAACCTTTTTTGGTCGAGGCACCCTATGATGAAAAGGCGGACAAGGGGGAAATACTTCTCAGCAGCCACAAGGGACAGGAGTTTGACCATATACTCTCCGGTTCTCTCAGGGTCAGGATTGATGACCACGAATTCATCATGAATGAAGGAGATTCTGTCTACTATGACAGTTCCAACAAACATGGCATGGTGGCTACCGGAGGCCGTGACTGTACCTTTTTAGCTATAGTCATCAAGGACTTTGATGGGAGGATGGACTGATGGGAAGGCTTTATAAGGAATATGTCATCGAACAACTTGACCCGGAAGGCAATATAGAAAGTGTTGGCTACAGAAGGGATCCGAACTTTAATTTCGGTTATGATATCGTGGACAGGATAGCCAGGGAGAACCCTGACAAGCTGGCCATGGTCTGGTGCAACGAAAATGGAGAGGAAAGGTTCATCACCTTCAGAGAAATGAAGGAGGAAAGCGATCGGACTGCATCATACTTTCAGAGCCTTGGTATTAAAAAAGGCGATGCGGTCATGCTGATCCTCAGAAGGCACTATGAATTCTGGTATTGCATTGTCGCTCTGCACAAGCTGGGAGCCATCGCTATTCCTGCAACCAACCAGCTTATGACTATGGATATCATATACCGCGTAAACTCGGCAAGCGTAAAAGCAGTGGTTTGTACCCCGGATGGGGATATTGCCGATTTGGTGGATGAAGCACAGCCGGAGACCGAAACTCTGAAAATCAAGATATTGGTCAGGGCGAAGAAGGAGGGCTGGCTGAGTTATGAAGAGGGTGTAAGCCAGGCACTGCCGTTCTCGCCGCCCACGGGAGACGACAGACCCAAAGCCGATGAGATCATGCTGATGTATTTCTCATCCGGAACTACCGGTATGCCCAAGATGGTAGCTCATAACCACTATTACGCACTTGCCCATATACCCACCGCAGTTTATTGGCACAATGTTGACCCCAACGGCCTGCACTTTACCGTGTCTGAAACAGGCTGGGGGAAAGCGGTATGGGGAAAGCTTTATGGACAATGGATAGCAGAGGCGGCCATTTTTACCTTTGATTTTGAAAAATTCAACGCAGATGATATGCTCAAGAAGATGAGCAAATACAAGGTAACAACATTTTGTGCACCGCCTACCATTTACCGTTTTCTGATTAAGGAG
>JAAYTP010000032.1 GCA_012518025.1 Clostridiaceae bacterium | reverse complement strand
TAACCCATGTTGATGAGTCCAGCTTTGTGGCTGATGATATCACATATTTCAAGGATGGAAAAACCGCATGCACTAAATCCATCAGGGGTTTTGGCAGAGTATTGAGTGATTTTGGATGCTTATGCGATGAAAAGGCCATAACTGAGTTCAACCGATCTGATATCAGGCTGGTCGTATGCCCCTCAGCTGATTGGAAGCAGGACATAATAAAAGATTTCATGGCACGGATGAACCCTTACGATCCCAACAGGGAATGGATTTATGTTTTTCCCCCTTATGGGAAAGCAGATAAAAAGCAAATCAGAAAAACACTTCAGACAAATCACGTTTTGTTTTTTCCCTTTGTTTCCAACCCTTACAGTCAAAACAGAAATGAACAAAAGAATATTCAAGCCGTTCTTGATGAAGCCATGCTGATGTCGGGGATTGAGTGCGGATTGAAGTGAAGGTGTGAAGCCGCATATTTTATTTAAAGGAGGAGAGGGTTTTGTTCATAAGACCCCGCCGCTTTCGCATGATCCTTGCTTTTTTGCTGGGATTGGGAATATCCGTGGCACTGCTTATTGGTAGCTACTTCTATTACAGATCAAACCTGGCGCTTTTGGAATCTGAGATTAAGACACAGGCCATGGAGGAAGCCCGGATAGTGTTCAATGAGGAGTACCCCATGTCGATCGTTTATGTCTTACAACATGACAAAAAGGCAGGGGAAACCATTTCAGACACCGATTTGGTACCTGCTGAGATGAATGCCCGGGTCATACCTGCCGATGTGGTTTACTCCCCTGAGGAAGCCACCGGAATGGTCATGCGATGTGATATAAGCAAAAACACTGTCGTTACCAAATCGCTGATCTATTCTGAGGAGGATTTTCCCGATGATCTGAGGATGATGGAATACACGGTGATAAACCTTCCCAACAGGTTGGAGGAAGGCAGTTTCATTGATGTGAGGATCATGTTCCCTAATGGTCTGGACTATATCATACTCTCCAAGAAAAAGGTGATAGACCATTGGCGTGAGGAGGGCAGACAGGATAGCCTGATCTACCTACATATGACCGAGGAGGAGATACTCAGGATGTCCAGCGCCATTGTTGATGCCAGCCTTGTAGAAGGATCCAGCCTTTATGCGGTTGAGTATGTGGCTCCCGATATCCAGAAAGAAGCAGCCAAGACCTATCCGGCCAACCTTGAGGTTCTGGAACTCATCAGCATCAATCCCAACATCTTAAACCATGCCATTGAAACACTGGAAGTGAGAAACCGTCTTACCTTCGAGAAACGTATGGATGAGGATCTTGCCTTGTCCGGTAGACCGGGCGTATTTGGGGAAGCCGGACAATATGATCCGTCTCTTGAAGATATAACCGCCAGGCAAAACAGTAACGAGACCCAGGGAGAATCACGGACAGATGATATTAACAGCAGATTTTAGGGGGGTGCGGTATGAGGATTGTATTTTTGGGATCATATTCAGAAAACAAAAAGATACTACTACTTAGCATGGCTGAGGTACTGTCTTTGGAGCATAGCGTCAAAATATTCACCACTCACCGCTATGATTATGATGAAGGGCATAGGGACGTTTATGATTTTTGCGGGACTGAGGTTCATCATTTTGATACCGAAAACCGTCTTAAGCAGGTAATGGAATCCAATCCCTGCGACTATGCCTTAATTGATACCCATCTTGCCCTGAATGCCGGTCATGATATCAAACTGGCATCATTGCTGAAAGCCGAAAGGTCTTCCTTCGAAGAGACCTTGGAACAAACCAGAGCCTTATTGGAAGAATACCCATATACCGATATCCACCTCATCTATTACGATATCCCTGAATACTCCAGGGTCAATGGGAAATTCCTTGAAGCGCTTTACTACCGCAGAATCAATGACGTAGCCAATCTGACTAAAAACTATACCCTTTATTTAGAGGAAGAAAATGCTGCAGCATTTCTGGAGAGCCTTTATGAGGAAAGGTTAACCCTTAAGAAATTCACTCCGGTCTGGAAAATGCAGCTTCTTAATATTTTAAGTGACCTTACTGGAATTGAGATGAAACAATTGAAGGGATACCTGAAAAAAGCGGAAAGGATGAAGTAGGTTTGCAGATCGCGTTCTGGTCTAACATGCATGGGCAGGCTGCCGTAACGGCCAACGCAGCGGCTGTCTCCAGCATCGTTGCGCTGAAAACATCATACAGAACCCTGGTAGCCCAGAACCATATCGAACTGAATGCTCTGGAGCATTACCTTTTAAGAAAACGGGAGCAGGCGGCTATTAGAATGCTGGACTACACCAACCAGGGAGTGGACGCTCTCGTGCGCCTTTATAAAAATGGAAGGCTCCGACCCGAGATGATTCCCGACTACACCTGGTCGCTGATGAAGAATCATGGACTGGATCTTCTGTTTGGAAGCGAGAAGAGGGAGAACCTGTGTACAGACAGCCAGGATCTATTATTGAGTATCTTCCAGTGTGCCAAAGAATCCTATGATCTGATCATACTGGATCTGCACAGCGGACTCAATGGAACCAACAGCCAAAGGCTTTTGGAAACCTCGGATATAATCGTTTACTGCCTCAGCCAGAATCGAAGCCTTTTGGAGGATTTTCAAAGAACCATGGATGAGAATCCCCTATTAAATGAAAAAAGGTCTGTATACCTCGTCTCTCACTACGAGCCATCATCTTCGATGACATTGAGGAATCTTTCAAGGGATTACGGTCTGGATCAAAAATCTCTATTTGCTATTCCCTATCACGTGGGGTTCATGGATGCGTGCAATAACGGGCGGGTATTTGATTTCATGGCTTATTGCCTTCAGGCCAGGAAGGGACCCGATCATGCTTTTGCTCAAGCCTTTTCCGGGCTTATTGATCATATGATGAAGGGGTGTGGGAAATGCTCGTGACAGACTTTATAAACACTCTGTTCATCATTATCATCCTGACTTTGCTGGTGATTTTTGCAGTTTTGTTCCTGAAAAGCCGGAAGATGAGACCCGAATTAAACAAGGATCTGGATGCCTCGAAATACACCATACCCATTCTCATCGAGCATATAAAGGAATCCATCAATGCTATTACCAGAGCCAACCTGCTTGAACTGGGACTTAATGAGGTAGAATTCAAAAAGCAGGCCAATAAACGTGCAGAACTGAAAAAGGCATTGAAAAACTGCATGCACGGATCCGTCGAGGACAAACAGTTCGTTAAGGCTTTTATATATGATATCTTAAGCAGCTATATACCAAGGGACAAACTCAACAGTGCCATACCCTTTGATAATCCATTTCTCCTGTCTGTAAAAGAAAAATTCTTTATACTGCTCCATGAATATAAGAAACAGCATGGTCCTGATGCCCTGACGGTATTAATCGATACCAATGGCCTGGATCGTGCTAAGAAGATTTCGGATGATGATGAAAGCATAAGCTATGTCATAACCTCCCGGGATATAGAGAACCTTTACGACCAGAAAAGTCCGGTGCTAAGCCATGAAGACAAGCTTGAAATCATTACCCAGGCAGTTTATGAAAGGTACAAGGGGCTTGGAGTCATCGATGAAATCAGAGATATGAATATTGACGGGGTGTCGGCAGGGGTTTCGGGTGTCACCGACGCCACATGCTACGGGCCTTCATTTTCTGACTATCCTCAAGAGCCCGTAAGAAAACTGCCAAGAACCTACGAGAGCATCTGGATATTCTTCAGGGGTAAATCAATAAAGCTGGATTTTTTGGGATTTGAGAATGAGAAGGAACTTCGAAGGGTGTGTCAGAACATCTATCGCTACAACAGGGGCGGACAATTATCAGAGGCGACCGGATACCGGGTGAACGAAATGAAGGATGGGAGCCGTGTTTTAGTGGTGCGACCACCCTTTTCAGAATCCTGGGCTTTCTTTGTAAGGAAGTTCCATATCCGCAATGTCACCCTTGAAGGGCTTATTACCGATAAAGGCTCAGAACTGCCCATAAACCTTATCAAGTATCTGGCTAAGGGCTGTATGATTACCGCCATCACCGGACAGCAGGGCAGCGGGAAGACTACTCTTCTCATGGCCATGGTCAGGCACATCTATTCCACGCTGACTATCAGGGCTCAGGAAATGGCCTTTGAGCTTCATCTGCGAAAGCTCTATCCTGAGCGTAATATTCTCACCTTCTGTGAAACCGATTCCATCTCTGGTCAGGAAGGCCTTGATATTCAGAAAAAAACCGATGGCAGCGTCAATATTTTGGGGGAGGTGGCCACCGATCCGGTTGCTGCGTGGCTTGTACAGATGTCCCAGGTGGCCTCGCTGTTTACTCTGTTTACTCATCACGCCAAGACATCCAGGGATCTGGTCTATTCACTGAGGAATTCCTTGTTAAAATGTGAGATGTTCACCAATGAGAAGATCGCCGAGCAACAGGTGGTATCAGCTCTTGATTTTGATATACATCTGGCCAGGGATTTTAAGGGGAAGCGGTACATAGAGAGGATAACCGAGATAATCGAGACCAGTTCCCAAAAGCCTTATCCCCAGACGTTCAAGGAGCTTGAGTCCCAGGATCAAAAGCTTAGCGGATTCATGGAGACAACAGCTGAATTCTACACCAGAATGACCGACAGGCTAAGCTTTGAAACCCGGAACATTATCGAGTATCAGGACGGGGAATACCGCGCCGTCAGCCCTATCAGCCAGGAAAAGATCTGTCGGATGATGCAGGCCATGTCCCAGGAAGACGCTGAAGCTTTCTCAGGCTTTCTCAAAAAGAATTGGAGTTTAGTGAGATGAACACCTATCTTTGGATTGTAATTGCATGCGGATTTGGAGCGGCATTACTGGCTCTTTTGGCCATAAAACAGCAAAAGAAGAGCCTTGGTGGCAGAAGCCTGAGAAGCGGCAGCGGGACAGCCTTCCTCATATTCCTGTATACCGTTCTTAGCCGTTACCGCTTTTCAAGATCAATACTCTATTACATCAGAAAGAGGCTGGAGTTTTATACCCATTTCGACGAACTGGCCGTCCGAAAGAAGACCGTTGTGGTATTTCTTGTGACAGCAGCCTTCTTCACTGTTTCGCTGTTTCTGTTCTGGCTTATGACCAGGGATGCGTTAATGCTATTAATCCTTGCACTGATCCTGTTCTTCCTGGCGGATACCATTATAGATATCTTTGTATCCAATATCCATGTAAAGCTGCTGAAGCAGCAACTTGTCTACCATGAATTGCTCAGACATAAATATTACGAACTCAAATCGGTTGAGGATGCCAACTACGAGGCCTGTGAGGCACTGAATAAAAGAGGTTTGTTTGAAATCTACCTGCAGGCAGAACGCATAGGGGATATCCTTTCAGGCGCAGACCAGGAAAAAGGTCTTGAACACTACTATGAGGTCGCCCCGAACAAATATCTCAAGCTATTGGCGGCTATGATGCATATCACCAGGGAGTATGGCGATACGCAGAAGGACGGGGGATCTGTTTTTATCAGGGGCATAGGCCATCTCAGCAGTGAGATAAGGGCAGATGTATTCAAGCGCGAGAGGCTCAGGTTTGCCTTAAGAAGCCTGAATGTCATTTCACTGCTGCCAATTTTCCTTATCAAACCCCTGAGGCAATGGGCAGGAAACAGCTTTACCCCACTCAATAATTTTTACAACAGCAGGGCAGGAATCATTCTGGGCATAGGAACGGTTATTGCAGCCTTTGGTTCTTATATAGCCCTGAGAAGAATACAGCGATTCGACGGTCCGGAAAAAACTTATGGGGAAAGAAAATCCCTGGAGGGCAGGATCTATGAAATGGGCATTGTATACAGGATCGTGGATCGGTTGGTGCCCGGGGACTATACAATGAAGAAAGCGGAGCTTGAATCACTTATCAAGGGAAGCGTGTCGGGCATCAATATCCAGATCCTCTATACCCGAAGGGTTATTATAGGCCTTATGGCATTCATTCTGGGGCTCATTTTGTTCATTGGCCTTAATCTGAATAATTCCTACCATATCCTATATGTACCTGAGATCCCTAAAGGATACCTGGGAGGCAGGTTGTCCGATTCCGAGTATGAAAAGCTACAGGAAATAACTGATTTGGACAGGAAGGTCCTGATAAAGGTCAATAAAAAGCCTGATGCTGTGCTTATACGGGAGGCGTTGGCAGAAGAAGGCATACGGGATAAGGCCCCTCAGGATCTGGCCGTTTCCAGGATCATTGAAAAGTGTCATCGACTGAGTTACTGCAAGTTTAAATGGTATGAACTGTTATTGTGCATCCTCCTCCTTTTACTGGGATATCAGATACCGGTTTTGAGCCTTCGCTTCCTGAAATCAGTCAGGCGGATAGACATGGAGGAGGAAGCGGCACAGTTTCAAACCATCATCCTGATGCTGAAGGATATGAGCAGGATCCATGTAGAGGAGATACTGGAGTGGATGGAGATGTTCTCGGTTCAGTTTAAGGAACCCATCCAGAAATGTCTGGCAAACTTCAGCTCAGGTTCGAAGGAAGCCCTGGATCAGCTCAAAGAAGATGTTTCCTTTGCTCCTCTTGTTGGTATCATTGAGAACCTTCAGCTTGCCAACGAGGAACTGGGTGTGCAGAAAGCTTTTGAGGAGTTGGAGGATGAGATGCGATACAACCAGGAGAAAAGGAAGGCTCTTAATGAGCGTATTGTTGAAAGCAAAAAGAACCTGGGGAACATGGTGGGCTTTATGCCGGTCTATTCTCTTATCGCATTGTATCTGATCATTCCAATGATCGTGACCGGTCTTCAAAGCATCGCAACATTCTATGAACAAATATCAGGGTTTTGATCCTGTAAAACAGCGAATAAGGAAAGGGGATGCATTATGGACAGCAATATTTCAAAAGCGCTTTGGTTGGGAGTTTCCATCCTTCTCTTCATTGCCGTAGTTACCATCGGACTGAGCGTATTTGGATCCATGAAGGATGCCAGTGCCGCTGCCAACGACAGCATCAATTCCATTGCTCAAAGTATGGCGGAAGAAGATCTTAGAGCCTTTGATGGAAAGGAGGTCAAGGGAGATCAGGTACTTGGTGCCATCAATAATCTGTCTGGCAGAAGCGGCGAGGTTATAGTTCTTGTTGCCACCCTGGGTTCTAACAGCGGAAAGTCGGTGGATCTTGATCCCTATAAGGGCTTTGGGTTAAGCATTGACCGCTATACCCAATATGTATCTGAAACAGAGGGTACACTCTCTGCCCAGGACGACTGTGTTATCCTGTCAAATGGGTCGGATGAGCTTATGAGAAGTGTCAGCAAAACTGTTCGGGATGCAGCCAGAAGGGATGCAGAGAATACCAATCTTGCGGGTAAATATATCAACCCGGCAGGCAGGTTTCGCTCTTATCTGATATATGACACTAATCAGGTGATAAGAGGTATCATCTGCGCACAGGTGGAATAGAGCATGGACGAACAGATCACCAGGGCTCTCTACCTGGGCAGCTGTATTATGATACTTGTTTTGGCATTCACCTCCTTTTTTACGGCCTACCATGACTATCAGGCTTATGCTTCCCATGTACGGCATCATAATGGTTCACAGGGTGTGGCCAGGGAGGAGGCATATGCTGAAAAGGATAGTTTTATGACCGGGCATGATGTGACCAGCCTGATTCTGGCCAGAGGACGGGCTGACAGGGAACGGTTTCTGGGAGGTTTGTATGGAGAACCGGCGGATCCTGGACCGGGAGAATACCCTGAACTCATGGTGGATGGTATGAGTTACAGGGATGTACGGATTGAAGAAATAGAACCCGACAGCCTTTTCCATTCCCACATCATTTTTGATCCTCACGGGAGGCCGGTCAGAGTAGAGATAGAAGGAAGGTAAGTATGGACAGCCCATTATGGAAGATACTCGGATTCTTTCTTGCTGCGGTTTTGCTTTTTCTGGTTCCTGTGATGAACATGCTGGAAAGGCAAGACAGTGCTGCCTATACAGTGGTTTTCACAGAGACCATCCGGTTTGTGGATTCTGCAAGGGACACAGGATATATTACACCGAATATGTATAATGAGTTTGTAAATCGTATACACACCACCGGCTGCACCTTTGAAATTCGCATTGAGCATGTGAAAAGCATGATCAGTCCAGTATACAGGCAGAACGGGCAGGTTCTTGAGTTCACAGGAGAATACGAGATCAACCGCATTGCCCAGGGTGAGGATGCCATATTATCGGTGCTGTTCCCGGATGATCCCAGCCTGGATGCCTTTGACAAGGCTCGCAGGTATGATATGAAGGCTGGCGATTTGCTGTTTGTGGAAGTAAAAAACAGCGGGAAAACCATGGCCACAGCTCTTAGGGATATGATTCTTCTTTCGGATACCCAAGTACCCACTCTGTTTGTCAGAGCAGGAGGGCTTGTGAGAAATGAGGCTTACTAGTTTTGCCATACTGTTTGTCATCATTATAGCCCCTTTCCTATGCATTTCGGGCATACAGTCCCGGGTATTGCAAAAGGATGTGGAGTTGAGGGCTTACTATGATCAGGTGCTGGATAACGCTGTGCAGGATGCGGTATTCATGCTTGCACATCAACGACGACAGGTGTCGGGAGAAGGGGGATTGACTATCCAGAATACCCGTGAAATAGCGGTGTCTCATTTTTTTGACACCCTGTTCTTCTCTTTCGGGGTATATGGCGATGAGACGGGTATGATGCGTGTTAAAGGCTGTGTGCCTGTTATAGTATTCCTGGAGTATGACGGGTATATTGTTTATGCCCTGAACCAATACCAGGGTTCTGAAGGATATTCCATCATGAATTATTGCTGGTATCCGAAAAAGCCCTATTACGGTGCTGCTGAATCCGGCCGGTATCTAGTGGCGTACACTCTGGATGATACGGTTGTCATCTACAATACTTACGATGGTCAGGAAATGGAGGGCCAGTTTTCGGATTTCTCAGCTCTAATCCCACAGTTTCAAACCAAAGAGGGATTTGAAACAGCCAGGCTTGCCGCCGTAAGCCAGTCAATAGAAAAGGATCTTGACAGCCACATAGCCCGCTTTAACTCATTCAGTTCCCGGATGGGAGTAACACATACTTTCAGGTTCCCAAGGATAGTGGATGCAGACTGGATCAGAGCCCTGACAGATGAGGGCATGCTTGTGTTCGCTCAGGGCTTTCCGGTTATGACCGGTATCCCATATGAAAGCAGCGCCTTCGGCGGTGCCCGTATCCTGGGAAAATCGCAACTAGTGGGCTATGAACGCGAAGGAAAAGCAATCTATTGCCGAAAGTCCTGCGATCATTACCTGAGTTTGAGCAGCCTTCCGGATTTTGACCAGGAAAGCATTGTCAGCTTTACTGATGCCCGGGATGCAGCCTCACAGGGCTATTATCCCTGTGACTTTTGTAGGCCGTAGGCCGATTTTCAGCAAGGTTACTCCACTATGAACAGCCTCTTTTTCTCCTCCAGGGTGAGGGTTCTTCCCTGAAGCTGCCTTTCGGCCTCATCAAGAAGCATCTGTGTATCATAGAGGGGAAGGGCGTATAATTTCTCAAAATAAGCAGTGAACAAATAGCCTGATTTTAGGTCTGCTGTGCGGAGAATGGGTATATGGCCAATGGGCTTATGGGTATCAGAGTTCCAAATATAGGCCTCAGTCAGCCCTTTTGTTATGTAGATGTTCCTTTCCTGGCTAAAAAGGAGATCTGTCAATACCTCAACCTTTTTCTCCAGCATGCCGATAAGTGTTCCGTCCACTGCACTATAGCGTCCTATGGATTGATCGCTGAATGAGATGAAGAGGGTTTTGTCCGAAGGATCGAAAAAGACGGCTTCCGGGCTCGGTCCGGGACAATCAATGTTCAACCTTTC
>JAAYTP010000031.1 GCA_012518025.1 Clostridiaceae bacterium | reverse complement strand
TTATTGACGGTTATTCTTACCTCATCCAGCATATGCTGTGCATCTTTTCCTGTTATGCCTTTGTTGGTGAGATCAACAAGCATCAGATGATTGTCGGTTCCGCCGGAAACGATCTCAAACCCTTTCTCGGTCAATGCCCCAGCCAAAGCCCTCGCATTTGCTACTACCTGGTATTGGTAATCCTTGAAGGAATCTGACAAGGCTTCCTTAAAGCAAACAGCCTTGCCGGCGATGATGTGCATCAAAGGTCCTCCCTGTATACCGGGGAATACAGCCCTGTCAATATCCTTTGCATACTTTTCCTTGCACAGAATAATGCCGCCCCTCGGCCCTCTCAGGGACTTGTGGGTGGTGGTGGTCACAAAATCAGCGTAGGGAACCGGGCTTGGATGCACACCAGCTGCAACCAGGCCAGCGATATGAGCCATATCCACCATGAGGAGAGCCCCCACTTCATCGCATATCTCCCTGAAAACCTTGAAATCAATTATCCTTGAGTACGCACTGGCTCCCGCGATGATGAGCTTGGGTCTGCACTCCAGAGCTGTTTTACGCAAAACATCGTAATCGATGCGGCCATCCTTCTCGCTGACCCCATAGGGAACGGGCTTGAAATACTTTCCTGATATATTGATGGCCATTCCATGGCTCAGATGGCCACCATGGGCAAGATTCATCCCCATGTAAACATCACCGGGCTCCATAGTCGCAAAGAACACGGCCATATTTGCCTGGGCGCCCGAATGGGGCTGAACATTGGCATGCTCGGCGCCAAAAAGCTCCTTGGCTCTTTGAATAGCCAGGCTTTCAACCACGTCCACATGCTCGCAGCCTCCATAATAGCGTTTTTTGGGGTAGCCCTCCGCATATTTATTTGTCAGGGGTGTGCCGCATGCCTCCAAAACAGCCCTACTGACAAAATTCTCTGATGCGATCAGCTCGATATTGCCTTTCTGCCTGTTTATTTCGTCATAAATGGCACTTGCTACTTCTGGATCAATTCTTTCTACTTCGTTATACTTCAGCATTCTGATAGTCCCCCGTTAGATTTAATCATAAACTTGATTATAATGCTTTTTGAAAGTTTATGTCAATAATCATGAATAATTATACAGTCGTTTTCCCCTTCTCCTGCTTTCCATCCTTCCGTTCCAGGGATGCTGCATCCAGGAACATGAGCACAGACATCCTCTGGGTTACGAGCAGAATAATGGACTCCAAAAATGCAGAGATGAACAGGGACAGAACTGCATTGTTCACATCAACAGAAAACATGTTCAAAAGAAACCCAAGGGCATAGAGACTCATCATATTTATAATGATATGCTTTTTGTTGCCCCGGGTCAGATCGATGGTTTTTTTGAAATTCCTGAAGACCCCGATATCGAATTCTATTATGAGCAAATCCTTGAACACGAAGAGGGTGCTGACGGCCAGAACCAAAAGCGGAAACAATGCTGTGAAGACCGACAGTAAAGGAATTATAATCGTGATAACGGCAAAAAACATTAACAGGACAAACACGCCCAGATAGAAGGCGATATGGAAGAGTATATTGAAAACAATTATCTTGGCAAGCCTCGTGAAAAACACCGATACCCTCTGAGAGCCGGGCATCTGGGGATTTGTCAGGCCAAAGAAATACCAGCTTCCGAAGAACAACGAAATGAGGAAGGCTATAAGGCGCACGGCAGCAATCAGAAGCATAACGCGCAGAAAAGACTGGATCATGGCTTCATAGACACCGGAACCGAACAGGATACTGTTCAGGTTTTCAAGGTTGAGCTCGCCCCCCATCCTTACAAACAGCTGTTCATAATGGGTATAAAGGTCAAGGACATATGGCCTGGCTAACATATAGCCCCCGAACAGTACAGCCAGTTCCAGAATAAAGATGATCCTGGCTACCACTGGTTTATCCAGATCGTAAAACTTAATAGCCTCTTTAAAATATCCGCCGAAGGGTTTTATGGTGCGTGATCCTTTATCCATTTCAGTCCCCCTTGATTCTTTTCATCTCTTGAGCTGATAGATAGCGCCACTTGCCAGGTTTCAGATCTCCCAGCCTGAGCCCGCCGAAGGCGATGCGCTTAAGGCTCTGTACCGGGTGGCCTACAGCTTCACACATCCTCTTAACCTGCCTGTTGCGGCCTTCATGGATGGTTATCCTCAACACGGCGCCGTTCTTTTTTTCCTCAAGCAACTCCACCTTAGCCGGCGAAGTGGGTCTTTCGTCCAGCATGATACCATTTCTCAGCTTTCGCAGCGTTTCCTGGGAAGGTATACCTTCTACCTCTGCAATATAGGTTTTTGTCACCTGATGTCTCGGATGGGTGTTTCTGTGAGCAAAATCCCCATCGTTTGTAAGAATGAGCAGCCCTTCGGTGTCATAGTCCAGCCTCCCTACCGGGTAAACACGCTCCCTGACGCCGTCTATCAAATCCATAACGGTTTTTCTACCTTCGGGATCCGACACTGTGGTGACATAGCCCCCGGGCTTGTTCAGCATGATATAAACCGGGTTTTCTTCTGGTACCACCGGCTTGCCGTCACACTCCACCAGATCAAGAGCCGAAACAGTCATTCCCATCTCGGTCACAACCTTACCATTAACCCGTATTCTGCCCGCCCTGATCATTTCCTCGGCATGACGACGGGAAGCTATACCGCACCTTGAGATATATTTTTGAAGACGCATTTTTTCAAACATCTGCCTGCCGCCCATTTCGTCAACCATTATACCATAGTCCAATTATGTTTACTATTTGATTTATTTATAACAAAGCTCCGTCAAAATAAATACCAGGGCAAACTTCCGGATAAAAAGTTGTTTGCACGGAGGACTTGCGCTATAATATTCCGGGCGGGGTGGGTTACCACCCCATGGTTATTGGAGGTATTTATCAATGAAGCTTGGTATAGTGGGCTTGCCCAACGTAGGAAAAAGTACATTGTTCAACGCCATCACAAAGGCAGGCGCAGAAAGCGCCAATTACCCTTTTTGTACTATAGATCCCAATGTAGGTATTGTCCGCGTTCCCGATGAACGTCTGGAGAAACTTGCCGAGATGTATCACCCGAAAAAGGTCACATATACGACCATTGAGTTTGTGGATATTGCGGGGCTTGTTCGGGGAGCCAGCAGGGGCGAGGGTCTGGGAAACAAATTCTTGTCCAATATTCGTGAGGTGGACGCTATAGTTCATGTGGTGCGCGCCTTTGATGACAGTAATATTGTACATGTGGACGGCTCTGTGGATCCTAGAAGAGACATTGAGACCATCAATATGGAATTGATCTTTGCAGATCTGGAAGCCATTGAAAAACGAATGGAAAAAACCCGCAAACAGATGAAATCCGGCGACAAAAAGTATCTGGTGGAACTTTCCCTTCAGGAAAGGATAAAGGACGGCCTGGAAAAGGGAATCCCCGCCAGGGCTATATCCTTTGATGAGGAGGAGGCTGAATATGTCAGGCAACTCTTCCTTCTTACTTCAAAACCTGTCCTCTACTGCGCCAATGTGGACGAAGGAACCCTTGCTGATATTGATGCCAACCCCTATGTGGGTACGATCAGGGAGGTGGCCGAGGTCGAACAGGCCGGTCTGGTGGTCATCTGCGCCAGAATCGAAGAAGAGATAGCCCAGCTGGATGACAATGAAAAAGAGCTCTTTTTAGAGGAGCTGGGGCTTAAAGAATCGGGTCTTGACAAGCTTATAAAGGAAAGCTATAAACTGCTTGGCCTCATCAGTTTCCTTACTGCCGGAGAGCCCGAGGTACGGGCATGGACCATTGTTAAGGGCACAAAGGCTCCACAGGCAGCCGGCAAGATTCATTCCGACTTTGAAAGAGGATTTATCCGTGCCGAGGTAATTGCCTTTGATGATCTGATGCGCTGCGGCTCCCATGCCGCCGCCCGTGAACAGGGTTTGATCAGGTCAGAGGGTAAGGATTATGTCATGAAGGACGGAGACGTTACCCTTTTCAGGTTCAATGTATAGTATTTAGCGGGCTCAGTTGAGCCCGCCTTTCATATCAGGTTTTTTTATCCTGTACCGTGTCTTTTTATGCTTTTGCATCATGATCCTGATATTGATCCGGGTTCCCAGAACAAGCCTCCGCAGGCCCGTATTCTTCCGGCTGCGGCGAGTCTTCCTTTTTGTGGCCAGCTCACCGATAACAAACCTTGCCAGATCGTAGGGAGCCTGGGGAAGGGATCGGATAAACCCGTTTCTTTCGATATTCTCCCTGTACTCCTCAAGGATGGCGGTATTCAGGATCCTGTCCATCAGATCCTGTAATTCTTCCTGGTTATTGATGAACCAGCCCACCTTGTTGTTGAGGCAGAAATCCGCATTTCCCTTTTCCTGGAGCCCGGCGCTGTGGGTCAGAATCGGAGGAACTCTCTTTACAAGGTGTTCGAAAACAGTGGAGGGTCCCGCCTTGGTTATTGCAAAATCCGACGCCTCAAGAAGCTCATGCATGTTGTCAACAAACCCCAGAACGGCGATTCCGGTATGGGAATCTTTGTTTACCATGCTGCTCAGTTCCTTGAAGAGCGCCTCGTTCCTGGCGCAAACTGCAATGATATTCAGAGGATACCCTTTTTCATAGATGAACCTGACATACTTGCCCGTATCCCCTATGCCCTGGCCGCCAGCCGAAGCCAGAACCGTTTTCTTCGACGGATCCAGGCCAAGGCTCCCCAGGATCTCCTCCCTTGTTTTGGTTACCTTTGAAAAGAACTTGGGGTTTAGGGGGAAGGACATGACCTTTATCCTGTACCTGGGCTGTCCCTGGCTTATCAGATACTTTTTTGCCTCCTCCGTGGCGGTAACCACGATGTCCGCCTCCGGGTTCACCCACATGTTATGCCCGGTGATGGGGTCGGCCATGTAGCTGATCACCTTGTACTGAAAACAGTATTTTTTCCTGGCAAACAGGGCAACCGAGGTGCAAAAAAAATGTGTTGAAAACACAATATCGGGCTTATACTCCAATATATACTGAGCGCCCCTCCTGATAAAATTCTGGAAGAGCACTTTTGTAACAAGATTGGATCGGGTGAGGTATTTGAATGTGTCTAATAGCAAATTGACGTTGGTGGTGAGCCTTGGATGCGCCAGAGCAAAATCCCAGATGTCCTTCATGGCCTTATCGTCTCTAATCGCACCTGCTTCTTTTGCAAAATCAATAACATCAACCTGATATTGCCCGGGAAACAGCTGATCAATTGCTTCCTTCACGGCCAGTGCTATCATCCTGTGCCCGCCACCGACTTCAATCATGGGTATAAGGATTTTTTTCATTAAGCCATATCAGCTCCAGTATGATTACTCTCTGTTTTCATTAAATATGATGTTGACTATCTTCATGGGCGAAACAGTTGAGATGGCATGTTTGTATACCAACTGCTGCTTACCGTCGCTGTCCAGCACAACAGTAAAATTATCAAAACCCTTGACCATGCCTCTTAGCTGGAATCCATTGGTAAGGTATACAGTAACGGGTATGTGCTCTTTCCTCACCTGGTTCAAAAAAACGTCCTGAAGGTTGATGTTCTTGGTCATGAGAATTCCTCCTTGCAAAAAAGATCATATGAAATCAACTCAAATACCTTCCATCATTTTACTAGATCAGCACTTGATATTCAAGGACTCAGCCAATATTTTCAACATTGCCCGCCTGTCAAGAGTCTGCGTATCAAGCCACTTAAGACCCTCCATACTGTTGAACCAGGTGATCTGTCTCTTGGCCAGATGCCGGGTTCCCAGCTTGATATTTTCAACCGCTTCCTCCATACTGCATTCCCCGAAAACGGCTGCAACGATCTCCTTATATCCTATGGCCTGAAGCGACACCAAGTCCCTTGAATAGCCCATCTTCAGGATTCCAGCAACCTCGTCCACAAGCCCTTTCTCCATCATGATATCGGTCCGTTTTTCGATTCTCTCATACAGCTTCTGCCGATCCATGGTAAGGCCAAAGAGCAGGTAATCAAATTCAAGCGGTTTAGTCCTGGATTCAGCCTGATGCTCCGATATGGGCTTTCCGGTTGTTTCAAACACCTCCAGAGCACGTATTACCCTCTTAATGTTATTGGGATGTATCCTTTGGGCGCTGACAGGATCAACCTCTTTAAGCCTGTCATGCAGATACCCGGGACCGTATTTTACAGCCAGAGCATTCATACGCTCCCTGAACTCCCAGTCACTAATTGTATCCGAAAACTGGATGTTGTATACCAGTGAGTTGATGTACAGCCCGGTTCCTCCCGCAACGATGGGCACCTTTTTCCTTGACAGGATATCCCTGATGGATTCCTCCGCCAGGGTCTTGAACTGTGCCACACTGAATTCTTCATCGGGGTTGACAATATCTATCATATGATGCGGCACTCCGCGCCTTTCTTCGAGAGTGGGCTTTGCCGTTCCTATATCCATGTAGCGGTACACTTGAGCTGAGTCGGCTGAAACAACCTCACCGTTTACAAGCAAAGCAAGCTCTATTGCAAGATCGGTTTTCCCGGTGGCAGTGGGTCCACCCAACACAATGACCTTTTTCAAATCAAGTCCTCCCACCCTATACTATCCGCTTGAACCTCTTCTCCAATTCCCTTTGGGAAATACTTATGATAACAGGCCTTCCATGGACACAGGTATAGGGGTTATCCATGGAGAGAAGCTGGTGAACCAGAGCCCTGATCTCATCCTTCTCCATCCTCCGGTTGGCCTTTATGGCGCTCTTGCATGCCATCATATAAATGGCCTCGTCACTTATACCGGTTCTCTCACCAACGGTCTCCATCCACCTGTCCAGTATTTCGTGGAAGTCATCAAGACCAAAACCATCTCCCAGGATATCAGGAACGCTTCTTATGATAATAGTCTGAGGGCCAAAGGCTTCTATCTCAAAACCAGCTCTTTCAAAGTCGGTCATCCTTGAGAAGAGAAAATCGTATTCGGCAGGCGAAAGCCTGACAACATATGGCTCAAGAACCATCTGAGAGAAGGCTTGTCCTTCTGAGATCTTTTTTTTCAGCGTTTCATAACGAATTCTTTCATGGGCTGCATGCTGATCAATCAGATACATGTTGTGGCCTTCCTGGAGGATGATGTAGGTATCAAACACTTGCCCCACAATCTCGGCTTCAAGCAATATTCCGGATCCATGCTCCTTTTGGGTGATTGCCTCCTGATCTTCAGCAGAATCCGGCTGAGGCCTTTCTGAACTCTGGTGAGCCGGGTCAATAACGGGCTGCGCCGGTTTTAAGGGCTCAACCGTCTCAACAGGCACATCATCAGCATTAACCTCAGGCTTCCATGGGAAGGGCGAGCGCTGCGGCGGCGGAAGATTTGAAGCCGGCTGCTTCATGGTATCCATCTCCACCTGGGGATGGGTATCCTGAATAGTCGCATTCCTTTTCGGCTCATAGGATGGGGCTGCCAGCTCCCTGATGAGGGAAGCCGATGTCAAAGCGCTCTTCACTCCATGGTAAACAGCCGAGTACACGGCGCTCTCATTGGAGAACCTTACCTCCAGTTTTTGCGGATGGACATTCACATCATACATCTCAGGGGCTATAGCAAGGTTTAACACACAGAATGGAAACTTATTCTGCATTAGCAGGGTTTTATATGCATCCTCCAAGGCCGCTGTAAGCACCCTGTTCTTTATGGTGCGCCCGTTGATAAAGAAAAACTGGTTATTCCGCGTTCCCCTGGCTATCTCGGGCTTTCCCGCAAAGCCGGAAACCTTAATGCCTGCCTCTTCATGATCCAGAGCCAAAACCGATCTTGCCGTCTCGTTTCCAAATAGGCTGTAGATAACGCTTACAAGATCGTGATTACCCGGGGTATGATGCTGCACCTGATTGTTGCTTATGAGCTTGAACGATATCCCGGGATGGGCCAGAGCAAGGCGCATCATCATGGATGATACATATCCTGCTTCAGTGCTGTCCTTTTTCAAAAACTTATACCTTGCGGGGGTATTGAAGAAAAGATCTTTTACGATGAAGGTGGTTCCTGTGGGACACCCGGTCTGTGAAACCGAAAGAACCTTTCCCCCCTCCATCCTTACAAGGGTGCCCGTCTCCTCTGCTGCAGTCTTTGTCCGTACCTCCAGACGGGATACGGCTGCTATGGAGGCAAGGGCTTCTCCCCTAAATCCCATGGTGGCAAGGCTGTCAAGGTCCTCAATCCTTCGGATCTTGCTGGTGGCATGTTTTTCAAAGGCCATCTCCACATCGTCGCTTTCCATACCGCTGCCGTTGTCCGTCACCCTTATGTAGGATATGCCGCCCTTTTTTATCTCAACAGTTATAGCTGTTGCTTCAGCATCAATGGAGTTTTCCACCAGCTCCTTTATAACCGAAGCGGGGCGCTCTATCACTTCACCGGCTGCTATTTGATTGGCGGTTCTTTCATCGAGAATAACAATACTACCCATAGATACCTCGCCCGTCGTTTTATATCATAATTCTATTTCAGCTTCTGCTGAAGACTGTACAGCTTGTTCAGCGCATCCAGAGGGGTCAGAAGTGATGGATCAAGTGCCCTGAGCTCATCCAGCACCTCGTGCTCGGCCTTTGTGAGGGAACTGGAAGCAAATAGATCCAGTTGCCCTTCAACGGGTTTAGCCTGCCTTCTTCGGGGATTCTTATTAATATCGGCCTCGTCCAGTTCCTCAAGAATAATTCTGGCCCGCTGGATGACAGGTTCGGGAATTCCCGCAAGTCTTGCTACCTCTACCCCGTAGCTTCTGTCGGCTCCGCCCCGCGAGATCTTCCTTAGAAAGATGATATCCTCTCCCCTTTTCCTTACCGAGACGCAATAGTTT
Source organism: Clostridiaceae bacterium (assembly GCA_012518025.1). Classification (GTDB taxonomy): domain Bacteria; phylum Bacillota; class Clostridia; order DSM-8532; family DSM-8532; genus Thermoclostridium_A. The sequence continues at coordinate 4,809 of JAAYTP010000031.1, read as the reverse complement.
TTAATGCCGTGAAGCTTTTCCTCTAGCTCTGTGAGTTCATGGTAATGGGTGGCAAACAGGGTTCGGGCTCCAAGCCTTGCCCTGTCGTTGATATACTCAATAACCGCCCAGGCTATGCTGAGTCCGTCGTGGGTGCTGGTCCCCCGCCCTATCTCATCCAGAATGAGCAGGCTGTTGGGTGTGGCATTGGAGAGGATATTGGCCACCTCGCTCATCTCAACCATGAAGGTGCTCTGGCCCGAAGCCAGATCATCCGATGCCCCAACACGGGTGAATATGCGATCCACAAGACCGATACGCGCAGATTCGGCAGGCACAAAGCTTCCAGCCTGAGCCATGAGAACCATAAGTGCCACCTGTCGCATATATGTGGATTTACCCGCCATATTGGGTCCGGTAATGATGGCGATTCTGTTATCCTCGGTGTCGAGCCAGGTATCATTGGGAACAAAGGGATTGTCCGACAAAACCTTCTCAACCACTGGATGACGGCCCTCTTCAATCTCGATAATCCCCCCCTGGTACACCTGGGGCTTCACATAATTGTTGCGATCCGCCACCTCTGCCAGCGAACAAAGCGCGTCCAACTCAGCTATGCAATGGGCTGTTGCCTTAAGGCGCCTTACATGGGAAGAGACCTCGTCCCTCAACTGGCAGAACAGGTCATATTCCAGCTGAACCACTCTTTTTTCCGCGCCCAGGATGGTTTTTTCCAGTTCAGCCAGGGCTTCAATGGTAAACCGTTCGCTGTTGACCAGTGTCTGCTTGCGCACATAATCCTCGGGTATCAGCCCGATATTGGCCTTGGTAACCTCTATGTAATATCCGAAATTATCGTTATACCTTATCTTCAGGCTCTTGATGCCTGTTCTCTCACGTTCTTTGGCCTCCAGATCAGCAATCCAGTTCTTGCCCTCGGTGGCTGCCTTCCTGAGCCTGTCCACCTCTTCATTGAACCCTTCTTTAATGATTCCCCCTTCCTTGATGGTCAGCGGGGGATCATCGTCTATAGCTCTTTCAATCAACTGAGCCATATCCTCCAGAAGATCCAGTCTCTCCGCCATGGTGCCGTTAAGACCGCTTTTGAGCCCTGTTATCATTTCCTTTATATATGGCAGCTTTGAGAGGGAAAGCTTCAAGGATATGAGATCCCTTGCGTTAATATTTCCGAAAACCAGTTTTCCGGCCAGCCTTTCAATGTCGTAAACGCCTCTTAATAGATCCATCAGCTCGTTTCGCACCATAAAGCCTGCCTTGAGTTCTTCAACCGCATCAAGGCGCATCTGGATCTCGTCCACATCCATCAAAGGCTGCTCAAGCCAGCGCCTCAGCATCCTTCCGCCCATGGCTGTGGAGGTCTTGTCAAGAACCCATAAAAGGGATCCCTTCTTCTTAGCGTCACGCATGGTCTCGGTGATCTCCAGATTCCGGCGGGATGCGCTGTCTATCATCATGTACTGCTCGATCTTGTAGGCCTGGATGGATTCGATATGTGTAGAATCAACCTTTTGGGTACTTTCTATGTAATCAAGAAGAGCCCCTGTGGCACACCTGGCCAGTTCAAGATCATGGAGGGGATTATCTTTAAAGAGGCTTAATATCTTTTCTTCACAATAAGCAGGGTCAAAGACCTGGTCGGTCAGTACCGAAGCCCGGATTCCCAGGTAATCCTCAAAAAAGCTTTTGTATTCGGGTTTTTTAATCAGTTCCTCATTGGCTATGATCTCCGAGGGCTTGAACCGGGCTGTTTCGTCCAGAAGCTTTCTCATGGAACTTCCCCAGGTAATCTGTGTGGTGAAGAATTCGCCAGTGGTTATATCCACAACCGCGATGCCAAAATAGGTCTGGCGGCAGTATATGCACATAAGATAATTGTTTTTCTTATCCTCCAGCATGGTGGGATCTATAATGGTTCCGGGTGTCACCACCCTGGTAACATCCCGCTTGACAAGTCCCTTTGCCAGTGCCGGGTCCTCCATCTGTTCGCATATGGCAACCTTGTATCCCTTTGAGATGAGTCTTGCCAGATATGTATGAGCAGCATGATAAGGAACGCCGCACATTGGGGCACGCTCCTCGAGGCCGCAGTCCCTTGCGGTGAGGGCTATCTCCAGCTCTCTTGAAGCTATCTCTGCATCCTCGAAAAACATTTCATAAAAATCGCCCAGCCTGAAAAAGAGGATGCAATCCTTGTAGCGCTCCTTGATGGATTTATACTGCTGCATCATCGGGGTAAGCTTAGCCACGCCTTTTGCCCTCCTTACCTTCCAGCCAGAAGGCTCCTGCCCGGATAATGTTCACATCCGCCATCTGACCCGTCAGATCAGTATCCGCCTTAAAATTGACCAGCCTTCCCGTACGGGTGCGGCCGGACTGCATATCCGGATTGGATTTGCTTGGACCCTCCACAAGAACCTCCACCGTCCTTCCCTCGTACCTCTTCGCAAGCTGGGTGGAGATATCGGTCTGGATCTCGAGAAGTCTTTGGAAGCGTTTACTTATGGTCTCCGGCGGCTCGGTCTGTTCCCATTTTTCTGCCGGTGTACCCTTGCGGGGCGAATAGATGAAGGTATATGCAGCATCAAACCGTACCCGCCTTACAAGATCCAGTGTATCCTCAAAATCCTCCTCATTCTCCCCTGGGAATCCCACAATGATGTCGGTGGTCAGGGCTATATCGGGAACCGCGTCCCGTATCCTCTCCACCAAATCCAGATAATGCTCCCGGGTGTATTTGCGGTTCATCCTTTCAAGGACACTATTGCTTCCCGCCTGGAAGGGCAGATGGAGATGCTCACAGACCTTGCTACATTCTTTCATGGCCTTTATCAGGCTGTCGGACAAGTCCTTTGGGTGGGACGTCATAAACCTAACCCTGTCTATTCCGTCAACGGTTTCGATATCGTAAAGCAGCTTGGCAAAAAGATCCTTCTCTCCAAGATCATTTCCGTAGGAATTCACATTCTGTCCAAGAAGGGTTATCTCACGGCACCCATCAGATGCCAGAGCCCGGATCTCCTCCAGTATATCCTCTCTTCTGCGGCTTCTCTCACGGCCCCGCACATATGGGACTATGCAGTAGGTGCAGAAATTGTTGCAGCCATAGACAATATTGACCCAGGCCTTATGCCGATGGCTACGCTTAATGGGCATATTCTCAATAACCCGGCCCTCTTTCTCCCAGACCTCAAATACCCGCTTTCTTTTGGTCAGGTAGCGGTGGAGAAGCATGGGAAAATCGTGAATATTATGGGTTCCAAAAACAATCTTCACGTTCCGGTAGGATTTTTTTATCTTTTCTGCCACATGGGGCTGCTGCATCATGCATCCCGATGCCACTATGATGGAACCATGCTTTTCACATTCATGGGACAGGGCGCCTATATGACCGTAAATCTTCTCCTCGGCGTTCTCCCGAACGCAGCAGGTAACAAAAACAATAATATCCGCCGGTTCATCATGTGAAACCTGCTCATATCCCATATTGGTCAGCATTCCGGCAATGGTCTCGGCATCCCGTTCATTCATTTGGCATCCAAAGACATCCAGCCTGAAGGTTCTCACCTTTCCGGTGCTAAGGGAATGCTCCGCATTAAGGTTTCTCACCTGCTCCATCCAATCGGCGGATTCCATCGATCTGGCCAGATCGTGTCCGTCCTGGCCGCATGATACGCTAGTATTCTTTCTATCCCTGGTGTTATCCAAAGTGTTCTATCTCTCCCCGTCATGCGCCACAAGAAGTGGGCATACAAAATGTTGCTCCTATTATTTGCGGCTATAGGATTATATAAACCGGTGATCCCGGCTGATAATCATAATTATCATACCAAAAATCAGATAAAAATAAAAGAAAACAGACCTGACGCCTTTCCAGCACAATCAAAGGTTCTTGACCCTGAGATTCCTCGTTATAAAGAAAAAACGGAGGTGACTTGTGCGCCACCTCCTGCTTTTTTACAACCACTTAATTACCGGCTGTTCCTGCCACCTACAAACCTCAGTATGGTGAGGAAGAGGTTGATAAAATCCAGATACAGCCTTAATGCACCGATTATACCCAGGTTGTTTCGCAGGGCTGAATTGCCCTCGGTACCAAAGTAAAATGCCTTCAGCCTTTGCATGTCATAAGCTGTAAGACCCAGGAATACAAACAGGCTGACGATGCTGATAAGCCAGTCAATGGAGCTGCTTCCCAGGAAGATATTCACAACCGACAGAACCAAAACACCGATAAGACCCATGAAAAGAAGGGTTCTGAACCGGGTCAGGTCGGCTCTGGTGAAATAACCATAAACGCACATAATACCAAAGGTGATTGCTGTTGTGCCAAAGGCTGTGGCAATGGACCCACTGGTATAGGCCAGGAATATAATTGAAAAGGTAAGTCCGTTAATTGCCGCATAAGCCAGGAACAAGCCAATAGCCGCTCCATAGGACAGCTTTGTTATGCGGGCCGATAATACAATAACCATTACGATCTCGGCAATAAAAAGTCCAAACAACAGAATTGGATTGGTAGCAATGGCCAGAACCAGATCTATATTACCAGACACATAAAACCCCACTGCTGCAGTCAGCAAAAGGCCTATGAACATCCAGCCAAAGACCTTGGCTATATAAGTATTCATTCCCTTTATGGCATCGTACTGCTCTTCATAGGTACGGAGCCCATAGTTATTCTCGCCATTATACATACTTTCACCACCTTCATACATACATTATATACCTACAACAGTATTATATACTTGGGACTTGCTTTTGTAAATCGAACAGGCTTCAGTATCGTGACCAGGTTACAATACTGAAGGT
>JAAYTP010000030.1 GCA_012518025.1 Clostridiaceae bacterium | reverse complement strand
TATTTCTGGTGGCTATAACGGAGAGGTCACACCTGTTCCCATACCGAACACAGAAGTTAAGCTCTCCAGTGCAGAAGATACTTGGCCGGAGACGGCCCGGGAAAATATGTCGCCGCCAGATTTATATTCCTCAATAGCTCAGTTGGTAGAGCATGCGGCTGTTAACCGCAGGGTCGTAGGTTCGAGTCCTACTTGAGGAGCCATAGAAAAGCGAAAGGTTTGATCCTTTCGTTTTTTTATGTTACGCACCACATGTACGCTGTCTTGGCGATGAAGTCGATACGGGGTTAGCAAACCGTTGGAAAAGGACAAGTTATCCATCGTAAGGTCGAATCCGAAGGAAGCTAAAGACAAAGTCGCTATCTGGCGAACAGCAAATTCGCTGAATTTTCCTGACTTTCTGGATATGCTATAATAGAAGGTAAGCATTGCGGAAGATTTATAGTATGTAATTGTATTATCATTTGTTGATTTGGGAAGGAAATAAAACATGAGAAAAACCAAAATAATCTGCACATTGGGTCCTGCCGTGGAGGCCGAAGAAGTTATGAGGGAACTTGCCATAAAAGGTATGGATGTGGCAAGGCTGAATTTCTCTCACGGCAGTCATGAATATCATTTGAAGCTTATAAATACCATAAAAAGAATAAGAAGCGAGATAAATAAACCCATAGCTCTTATGCTGGACACAAAGGGCCCGGAAATCAGACTGGGCTGTTTTGAGAACGGGGAAATTGAATTAAGAGCAAATGACAGGTTTGTTTTGACGACCGAGGAGTGTATCGGCAATAAAGAGCGTGCTTTCGTTACATACCAGGATCTGCCCAAAACTGTTCAGAAGGAAGACAAAATACTCCTGGATGACGGACTTGTAGAGCTGAGAGTGGATGAAACTGACGATACCCAGATAGTATGCAGGGTGATGAATAACGGTGTTATCAGGGACAGGAAAAGCGTTAACGTTCCCGGTGTCCGCCTGGATATGCCCTATTTGAGCGAAGAAGACGAGAAGGATATTTTGTTTGCCATAGAACATGATTTTGATTATATCGCGGCATCATTTGTGCGGAGAGCCGATGACCTCAACGATTTAAGGAACTTGCTTGAAAAGCACGGAGGAAGGGACATTCAGATAATAGCAAAAATAGAAAACAGTGAAGGCGTGGAAAACATTGATGAAATATTGGAGGTCAGTGACGGAATCATGGTCGCCCGGGGAGATATGGGCGTGGAAATAGATTATAATGAGCTTCCGAGAATTCAGAAAATGCTTATTAAAAAAGCTATGTCCCATGGAAAGAAGTCCATCACTGCAACTCAGATGCTGGATTCGATGATATCAAAGCCCAGGCCGACACGTGCCGAAATTAACGATGTGGCCAACGCAATATACGACGGTACGAGCGCTATCATGCTGTCAGGAGAGACCTCCATAGGCAAGTATCCCATAGAAAGTGTCGTCACCATGGAAAGGATAGCGGAGAGTACCGAATCCCATATAAACTATAAAAAACGTTTCAGGCAGATGCAGCTTGAGGAATCCACCACCAATATACCAAACGAAATAAGCCATGCCACGTGCACAACCGCCAATGGCCTCGATGCCACTGCAATCATTACAATAACCAAAACAGGGAGCACTGCGCGGATGATTTCGAAATACCGTCCCGCATGTCCAATAATAGGTGCAACTCCTTCAGAAAAGATATGTCGCCAGCTTGCCATGTCCTGGGGAGTTATACCCGTATTAATCGAAGAAAAGCAAAACACGGATCAATTGTTTGAGCATGCCGTTGACAAAGCCGTTGAGACAGGGTTTGTAAAGAGCGGAGATCTTGTGGTTCTGACCGGCGGATTTCCCATTGGAATTCCGGGTATGACCAATCTGATGAAGGTTGAAGTGATTGGAGATATTTTGGTACGGGGCTTGGGAATCAACAAGAGAATGGCTACAGGGACTCTCTGTGTATGCAAAAACGAAGATGAAGCCCTGCAGAATTTTAATAGCGGCGAAATACTGGTAATTCCCGAAACATCCAACAATCTTGTGAGTATTCTAAAAAAGGTAAAGGGAATAATCACCGAAAAAGGTGATCTTTCCTCCCATGCAGCAATTGTGGGGTTAAGTCTTGATATCCCGGTTATATGCGGTGCGAAAAATGCCACAGATTTCTTAAGAGACGGAACTATCGTTACCATTGATGCTTCAACCGGCATGGTGTATGCGGGAAGAAGCCAGCTTGACAGATTAAAGACACAGAATGAAGAATGACAGTCAATAAAAAACAACAGGCAGTGTGAATGCAGGGAACCCGTAAAGCCCGGTCGCTGTGCTGCACGTCTGCAAAACATCAACAAGTCATCGCGAGCGAACGAAGTGGAGCGCGGCGATCTACCAGATTGCTTCGTCGGCTTCGCCTTCTCGCAATGACGTATCCGAATTATCATTGCGAACGAACGAGGTGGAGCGCGGCGATCTACCAGATTGCTTCGTCGGTTTCGCCTTCTCGCAATGACATACCAGAAGTGAGAGGTGGCAGCCGCCCTTATCTCATTCTCACAGGATTTTTCGGCGCATTATCACAATGCGCCCTTGTTTTGCGGGATCCCTTGTTGGTTTTAGTATTTCAACCCATATCCTATATCGAATTTATAATTGCCGGTTCCAATATCATTGACAGATTTATACCAAGGCATGGGCAGTGTTCCGGAGAAAGGTACCTTTCCGGTAAGGACATTGGCAATACCGTCGGCCTCACTTCCCGGAAGATAACACATGACCACAGCATTCCAACTGTCATAGTAATCCTCAATGATCATGTTTCGTCCGGCGACGATCAGTGTGACAGTCGGCTTGTTGAGGGATTTTGCCAGTTCAATGGCCTCTTTGTTTCCCGAAAGAGCATGGGAGCCCGTCAGGCTCAGGTCTGGGGTGTCACCCTCCCATTCGGCATAGGGAATCTCACCAACGCAAAGTATTGTCAAATCCGCCTGGGAGGCTTGCTCCTCATCGGTTATGATGGTGAGGCTGTATTGGTCGGCAATGGCATATAAGCCTTCCAGAATGGTGGTTGCCCCTTCCACAAATTTCTTGTTATTGCTGTCTGTGTAGCCCTGCCATTCCATGGTCCACCCTCCGCACTGAACACCTGTATCGTTCATGGCAGGCCCTGTAACAAAAATTTTGCTTCCTGGTTTAATGGGAAGTATATCACCGTCATTTTTGAGGAGAACAAGGCTTTTTTCAACAAGCTGGCGGGCGATGTCCCGAACTTCGGCAGAACCCACATCCGAATAGCTCATTTGAAGCCTTTCCTGCATGGGATCATCAAAAAGTCCAAGCTCCTGCTTTACACGGATGATTCTGGTTACAGCGTCGTCAATTCGTTCCTGGCTGATAAGCCCTTCCTTTACTGCCTCAATGATGTATTTATAGCAATCAGGATAAAACTGGGGTTCCATAAGCATATCAATACCCGAATTGATGGCTGTGACAACCTGTCCCTTCAGATCGGGAACCGAGATATTGTGGATGGACTCCCAGTCACTTACCACAAAGCCGTCAAAGCCCATTTCGCCCTTAAGAATATCATTTATATAGTAGGAGTGCTCGTGCATTTTTACGCCATTGACGCTGCTGTGAGAGATCATGACCGTTTTTACGCCTGCATCCACCAGATTCCGATATACATCCAACAGAGCCTGGATTTCCGAATCACTGAGTGAGGCGTCTCCTCTGTCTATGAGATAGCCCCCTTCACCTGTGCCGTAATCAATATTTCCATCGGCGAAGAAATGCTTCGCACAGGGAAGAACACCGCCGTCAATAAGTCCTTTTGAATAGGCAGTGCTCAGTTTTGATACTAGCTCAGGGTCCGATGAATAGCTCTCATAGGTTCTGCCCCAGCGAGGTTCGGTTGCTACGGCCACGCAGGGGGAGAAGTTCCAAAGCATCCCTGAAAGTTTCATCTCTTCGGCAACAGCCAGCCCCATCCTGTAAGTCAGTTCCTCATGGTTTGCCGCCCCTATTCCAATATTATGAGGGAAGATCACAGCTCCCAGGCATCCCTGATTGCCATGTACTGCATCTGTTCCATATATAAAGGGAATTCCGCTTTCGGATGAGAGTGCCGCCTCCTGGTAACGCAGTACAGTATTCTTCCAGCCTGATGCCGACCTGTCCAAACCACTGTAGGAGGACAGGATAGATCCGTAGCCGTACTTTTTCATGGCTATATGAGTAGCTTTGTAAACCGCCGGTTGGAGCATTTGCGCCGCTTTCTGCTCAAGGGTCATGGAGGCCACAATTTCCTCAGGTGTGGCGCCGGGACTGTATTTTAAAGGGATTTGACCTTGTTCCTCCGGACTGGTTGAAGGAGAGGGCTCAGGTGTTGCCGGACTGTCCGTGACAACAGGGTCAGGTGTTTGATCATTATTACCGGCTGCCTGCTGTTCCTGGCCGCATCCTGCAAGCGATAAGGTTAATACCAGACAAAGGAGAATGGTCAATATTCTTTTTTGCACACTGTGTTCCTCCTAACTGAAACAATTAGGATAAATATACCACCACATGAAACAATACACAAGGAAAACCGCGACCAATATTACATTCTGCTTACATGGAGTGTATAAATTAACAATGTTGCAGTATATCGTACTGCATGCATCCAAAAAGAATGGGCATGGACTGTCAATAAATGTGGCTTGTAATCATGGGATACTTTTGGTAAATTGGTTATATCCCTGAAAGTCGCCTTGCGACTATTACTGGAAGGGTTATGCATTGGATCGTGTTTTGCATCGGTATTGATGTGTCTGCGGTTATGTATACCCTATTTTTGTGAAAAAAGAGGTTTGATTTATGAAAAAACTCATGGTTGTTTTCTGTATCCTGCTTATTGCTACTATTGTGGTTTCATGCGGATCGGGTGATGTGCCGGCACAAGGGAATTCGCCGGAAACCCAGGGACCCGGAACCCAGGAGTCACCTGCACCAACGGCAACACCCACATCATCACCAGAGGCTACGGAAACGCCTGAGCCCACTCCAACACCTACTCCTACACCCACACCAACACCTACCCCCACCCCAGAACCGAGCGAGACACCTGCTTCTCAGGGAAGCTCCGGTACCTCAGCATCTGGTAAGGTTAATGTCCTTGAGGCGGAGGCTGATAAGGCCAGGGTGGAGGTCAGGGCTGTATACCTGACCGGGTATACAGCTGGAAAAAGGATTGATCATTTCATAGATTTGTGTAATAAGACAGATCTGAATGCTCTTGTTATCGATATTAAGGAAGCAGGAGTGGTCAACTATAAATCCAATGTACCCCTGGTCAAGGAACTGGGACTTTCCGTCAACGGTTTTGATCCTGCAGAGGTTCTGAAAAAATGCCATGATAACGGTATCTATGTTATTGGAAGAATTGTCTGTTTCAGAGACAATAACCTGGCACAGGCAAAACCGGAATGGGGTATTAAAACACCGAATGGTTCGCTCTGGCTTGAGGGCGGCAGTAAGCACGGAGCGTGGACCGACCCTTCAATACCCGAAGTACAGCAATTTAACATAGATATCGCTGTTGAAGCGGCCAAGCTGGGATTTGACGAGATACAGTTTGATTATGTGAGATTCCCCACAGGCAAGGCATCAGCATTTGCCTATGATCCGGATATGGCTCCAAAATCAGAGGTCATTGCAAATTTCCTTTATAAGGCATCAAAAGAGATCAAACAGGTTGCAAAAATTCCTGTTTCGGCAGATGTCTTTGGCATCATCGGAGAAAAGGGTCCCGACGGTAAGGCTATCGGGCAGGAACTGGAACTGGTTGGGCTGAACGTTGACTACATAAGTCCCATGATCTACCCATCCCACTATGCTAATAATTCAAAGGGCATGATGGGTAACGGTGTTGGCCAGAGCATCAACGGTGTTCTCTTCACTCATCCCGACCTGAAACCCTATGAAGTGGTATATAATGCCCTGGCAAGGATAAAGTCAAGGATCTCCGAGATGGGCCCCTACAGGGCTGATGTGAGACCCTATATTCAGGGCTTTACGGCAAAATATCTGCCGGAAGGGTACTACCAACAATACGGTTATGAACAGTTCAGGCAGCAGATCAAGGCGGTTTACGATGCTGGCTACAGGGAATGGATCTTTTGGAACAGCTCCAACAATTATGTTGAAAAGGCCTTTGAAAATCTCCCTATCCCCGAGGCAGCCCAAGCAAATAGCACAGAAAACGAGGGTGAATAAATGGACAAGGTAATTGTAGAGTTATGCGAGAACTATCGTATAGATCGGGTTACCAGTACTCTGGAGAAGATTTTTGAAGGAATGGGAGGCATCAATTCCCTCATCAAGCCCGGAATGCGCGTGGCTTTAAAGCCGAACCTGCTCCTGGCGAAAAAACCTGATGATGCAGCAACGACACACCCGGCCGTGATTCAGGCTATCGCCGCCCTGGTGCAGAAGGCGGGCGGATTGGTCAGCATAGTGGAAAGCCCCGGCGGCCCCTATAATGTACCATCCCTGAAGCGTGTCTATGCTGCCACTGGCATGGAGGATGCGGCTAACGAGACAGGTGCCCAACTGAACTTTGATCTCAGGGTTGAAAAGATCGACAATCCTGATGCACTGATAGTAAAAACCCTTAAGATACTTAAACCCCTTCGTGATGCAGATCTGATCATCAACGTGGCGAAGCTGAAGACCCATAGAATGATGGTATATACAGGGGCAGTAAAAAACATGTTCGGTTCCATTGCCGGTCTGGAAAAGGCCGACTACCATCTGAGGCTGGATCAGTATGATAAGTTTGCTGATTGCCTTATCGATATCTACATGGCAACCAGGCCGCAGATCAACATCATAGATGGGATTATAGGCATGGAGGGCGAGGGGCCGGGCTCAGGCGTCCCCAAATATCTGGGAGCGCTCATTGGCTCACAAAACGGTTTTGCCGCCGATCTTGCCGGATTGAGCCTTATAAATGTAGACTACCGGCAGGTTCCCGTGATGAAGAGGGCTGAAGAAAGAAAGCTTTTCCGGGCTGATCAGGTGGTGTTTGAGGGTGAGGATATCTCATCAATAAGGTGTGAAGATTTTGATGTGCCGGCTCTTGGGAATCCGGGCAACATGGAACTCGGAAGAAAGATCCTGAGCTTCATAGAGAAAATATTCAGGCCCAAGCCTGAAATAATACACGACAGCTGTGTCGTATGCGGAAAGTGTATTGAGGTCTGCCCGCCTAAAACCATTCATAAGAGCCAGGACAACAAGGTAATCATTGATTACAGCAAGTGTATCAGTTGTTTTTGCTGCCATGAGTTTTGTCCCGAAAAGGCTGTACGGATAAAGAAAAATGTAGCCAGAAGGATTCTAGAATACAAAAGAACCTCGGGCAGTGACGACTAGGGCTTCCATTTTTCAGCATGTTTTGGTAAAATCAATAAAGAGTTTTACTGGATTTATTGCTTTATGAATCTACTGTATGAACAAACCATCATAGGAGCAGGCTAATGAATGTTGAATACATCAATCCGTTTATAGAGGCAAGCCAGTCGGTTTGGACCATGATGACAGGCAACAAGCCGGTTTTGGGAAAAGTATACCTGAAAAAAGTGCCGTATCAGAGCGATGATGTTGCAGTCATTGTTGGTTTGACCGGGAAGATCAGGGGCCAGGTAGTCATATCCATGCGCACAGATACCGCACTGAAGGTGGTCTCGTCAATGATGGGCGGTATGGCCGTGCCCGAACTGGATGAAATCTCCAAGAGTGCCATATCGGAGCTGGGAAATATGATTATGGGCAATACTGCTACTATTCTGGCCAGCCGTGGAATAGGAATTGAGATTACGCCGCCATCCCTGCTCATAGGGGAAAAGATGTTGATTACACCAGCACATATGACAACTATTTGTGTTCCCTTGCTGCTTGAGGGGGATGATCCTATAGAGATCAATGTATCGTTGGAACAATGACCCTAAAAAGATGGCAAGGCCATCTTTTTCTGTAAAGAGCAGCAGTGTAGAGGTAATGAATCGTGGCTTTAAATATAGTTCTTCTCGAACCTGAAATTCCGCAGAATACAGGAAACATCGCCCGTTCCTGTGCCGCTACCGGAGCCGGGCTTCATCTGATAGGCCCTTTGGGGTTTTCCATTGAGGACAAATATCTGAAACGTGCCGGACTGGATTACTGGGACAAGTTGGATATCTCATACTATAACAGTCTTGATGAGTTTTTCAGCAAGCATCATGATAAAACTATCTATTACTCATCCACAAAAGCCTCAAAAACATATGATGAGGTACTGTATCCCAGAGACTGTTTCATCATGTTCGGGAAGGAAACAAAAGGCCTGCCCGAGACGCTTTTGAGCGAGCATTACGGTCAGTGCATCAGAATACCCATGCGGGAAGAGATTCGCTCTCTAAACCTGTCCAATTCGGTAGCCATTGTTCTGTATGAAGCATTAAGGCAAATGGGGTTTCCCGGCCTGTCAAAGCACGGGCGACTAACACAGGGTACAGAGTCCAGCTTGAGTAAGTGTGCCTCTGTTTTTCCTGTAGATACTTTGTGAAGGAGGAAGGAGATGGCTAAATTCAGGATCGGTGTTGTAACCTGCGGTGGAGACTGTCCCGGATTGAATTCAGTAATAAGAGCCGTGGTAAAGACTGCTATATATAACTATGGTTACGAGGTAATCGGTTTTAAGGATGGATATCTGGGTCTGGTCTACAACCGTTTCATAAAACTGGGGCTTCCGGACGCATCTGGTTTGCTGGACAAGGGTGGAACTATTTTGGGCACCACCAACAATTTCGATCCCTTCAGGGTCGTAGTGGATCATGATGGGGAGAAACAGTATAAGGACTTGAGTGACAGAGTGGCCGACACCTTAAAAATGCATGACATCCAATGCCTTATAGTAATTGGCGGTACCAGCACCATCAGTATTGCAAATAAGCTCATTGAAAAGGGGATCAATATCGTTGCCATACCAAAAACCATAGATAATGACGTGCCTGCCACCGACATGACCATAGGCTTTATGACCAGTGTGAATACTGCCACCCAGGCATTGGACAAGCTGCATTCTACTGCTGAGTCCCATCACCGGGTCATGATTCTGGAAGTGATGGGGTTATCCTCCGGATGGGTATCCCTTGAATCCGGTATAGCTGGTGGTGCTGACATTATTCTCATACCCGAGATTCCCTACGATATAAATCTTGTGGCAAGGCGAATCCTTGAGCGTAAGAACCAGGGAAAAGGCTTCAGTATCATTGTGGTATCGGAGGGCAGCAGGCCTTTGGGGCATGATGTGGCGCAGGATCCCATTATTGATGATGATGTACAGCCTCTCAACGGCATTGGCAGCCAACTGGCTGCCGAGCTTGAAAAACTGACCCGGGTCGAGGTCAAGGTCACTGTGCTGGGTTATCTCCAGCGAGGGGGCGAACCTTCTCCATACGACCGTATTCTGTCCACCCGGCTGGGAGCTTCAGCCGTTGACATGATTGCTGCAGGAAAATATAACATGATGGCAGCCATAAGTAATGATCAGCTTTACCCTGTTAAGATTTCCGATATAACAGGAAAGATAAAAACTGTTCCACTGGATGGGGAATTGGTTCAAATAGCCCGTAGCATTGGCGTCAGTTTTGGCGACTGAACCTACTTCACGAGCGGACATTTAGAAAGCAGATGATTTAGTAGTTATGTATGATTTTAGAGAAATAACCCTTGGAGATCAGGATTTGATTACCTCAATATTAAGGCGCATGCGCCCTATATCCTCGGAATTCACCTTCCCATACCTTTATGCATGGAGGCGGGATTATAATTTCAGGTTTGGCATATTTGGAGACCATCTCTGCCTTGTTAGCGACTCCAGAGAAGCATTTCCCTTTGCCTTCTGTCCCGTCCCTGTGGGTGGAAAGCATGACGGTGAAGGATTTAAAAAGGCTCTTGAAGCTATTGAAAGCCATTTCAGAGAGCAGCACTTTGATCTTGCCTTTGCCCGGGTGGAGGAGAGCAGGCTTCCGCTATTGACAGGACATTACCAGAACAGGGCTGAGGTGTCCAAGCTTCCGCAGACTTCGGATTACGTCTATAATACCAGTGATTTGGCACTGCTTGCCGGAAGGAAATACAGCAAGAAGAGGAACCATATCAGCCAGTTCATACGAAAACATGAGAACCACGAATATGTGCCCGTCGGTACGGAGAACATCGCTGAATGCCTGCGTGTCTTTGAAGAGTGGTGTGAAAAAAACGAATCTGATTGCCGGCATCCTGATAACTGTGAGCGTTTAGCCTGCAAGGAGTTTTTGAATAATTGGGCCAGGTTTGAGCTCAAGGGTGCTCTTGTGAGGGTTGATGGGAAAGCTGAAGCCTTTACCATCGGCGAAAAGCTTAATGAAGACATGGCCGTTGTGAGGGTTGAGAAGGGGAATCTGGAGATCCATGGCATTTATGCCTTCATCAACCGGGAATTCTCTTCCAGGGAATGGGCAGACAATACAAAGTATATCAACCGGGAAGAGGATATGGGTATGGAAGGTCTCCGCAAATCCAAAAAATCATACTTTCCCGCATTCATGGTGAACAAATACCTTGTGCGCTGCCATACATGATCAGGGCAGCCCTTTGGCGGTAAAGAATGAACAACCTGAGCGCAAAGAGGCCGGCATACTTTGGCGGATTCAACATTGACAAAACATCAGGTGTTTTTATAGTATAATCTTGTATCAGCACCATTTAAGGGTTGGCATTCCATACCCTTTTATATTTTTTATTGGATGGATCCACTAGGTTCTCTCATGATGGGGGATGGCTTTCCCAGCCAAGCCCCGGAATGAAAGGACAAGATATACAGATCAAATCAAATGCCAAAGGAAAGGATAATGACATGCCGAAGAAACCAAAGGTAGCCATTGTTATGGGCAGCGACTCGGATTTTCCCGTGATGGAGGGATGCCTCAATATCCTGAAGGAATTTGATGTTGAAACTTCGGTGGCTATATGCTCAGCCCACCGCACGCCGGACAGGGCTGCAGAAATTGCCAGGAATGCTGAGAGTGAAGGATGCGACCTGATCATAGGTGCAGCTGGCAAAGCAGCTCATCTTCCCGGTGTATTGGCGGCCTATACCGTTCTTCCCGTCATCGGGATACCCATCAAATCCTCTACCCTGGATGGACTGGACTCACTACTATCCATCGTTCAGATGCCTCAGGGCGTGCCAGTGGCCACTGTAGCCATAAACGGAAGCGGAAATGCAGCGCTTCTGGCCATTCAAATCCTGGGAGGCACTTACCCCGATCTTCGAGAAAAAATGCGTGAATATAAGAAAAAGATGGCTGAAGCCGTTGAGGCAAAGAACCAACAGCTTCAGGCGCGATTGAGAGGGGCTGAGCAGTGATGGTAAACCGGACTTCAGCGATTCAATGCTGTGTGGATTGTGACAAGCCCCGTGAGGCATGCGGAGTTTTTGGCGTGGTCAACAATGACGACTTTGACATAGCCCGCATGGTTTATTTCGGCCTCTATGCCCTTCAGCACCGGGGCCAGGAAAGCTGCGGCATTGCTGTAACCAACCAAAATGGTATAACAGGGTACAGGGGTATGGGGCTTGTATCCGAGGTCTTTGATGACAGGATACTGGATCAGCTGGGAGGTTCCATAGCCGTTGGACACTGCCGTTATTCAACAGCCGGCGGAAATTCGGTAGAGGACATTCAGCCTCTCATGGCAAACTATAAAGGCGGGCGTATGGCCATAGCCCATAATGGTAATCTGGTAAACGCGGAAAGCATCAGGAGAACTCTGGAAGAATCAGGGGCTATCTTTCAAACCACAACAGATTCCGAGGTCATTGCCAATTTGATTTCCAGATACAGCATTCAAACCGATGACCTTGAGGAGATTCTGGTAAAGATCATGCAGCAGGTGGAGGGTTCATACGCTGTCATAATCATGACCCGGAAACGTCTCATCGGAATGCGTGATCCATGGGGATTACGGCCGTTGTGCATTGGAAAACTTGACGACTCCATCATTTTGGCATCCGAGAGCTGTGCCCTCGATTCAGTGGGGGCTGAATTTGTAAGGGATGTTGAACCGGGTGAGATCGTGGTCGTCCAGGATAAGGAGATACGATCCATCAAGGGGGCAGTGAGCAGTAAGCCCCGTCACTTTTGTATTTTCGAGCATATATATTTTGCCCGCCCCGACAGTTTTATTGATGGGGCGTCGGTCTATAAATCCCGCCTGGAAGCAGGCCGTATGCTGGCCATAGAACACCCTGCAGATGCCGATCTGGTGGTAGGGGTGCCTGATTCGGGTCTGACCGCCGCCATAGGATTTTCCAGGCAGTCGGGTATCCCCTATGGTGAGGCGCTGATAAAGAACCGATATGTGGGAAGAACCTTTATAGAGCCACAACAGAAGAAGAGGGAGCAGAGTATTGATATAAAGCTGAATGTACTCAAAGAAGAGATAGAGGGCAAGCGCATCGTGATGATCGATGACTCTATAGTTCGGGGTACTACCACAAGAAAACTGGTCCAGATGTTGAAAAATGCGGGCGCCAAAGAGGTGCATATGAGGATCAGTTCTCCGCCTGTCAAATTCCCATGCTATTTCGGCATAGACATATCTTCAAAAAATCAGCTTATCGCAGCGAAGAAAACCATTGAGGAGATTAGAAAGAATATGGGTGCCGACAGCCTGGGATTCCTGAGTGTGGACGGGCTGGTTAATACCCCCGTGGGTGGTCTGGAAAGGGGCTTTTGCACCGGATGCTTTACCGGGGAATACCCTATAAACCCGGCCGTAGAGGACTTACCAGCTAAATAAGCTTAAGCATAGCAAGGAGGATTAAGCATGGCTACTTACAAGGAAGCCGGAGTTGATGTAACGGCAGGCTACAGGGCTGTAGAACTGATGAAATCCCATATCAAAAAGACCATGAGACCCGAAGTGGTGGACGATATAGGCGGTTTTGCAGGTCTGTTCAGCCTTGAGAAAATGAATGTCCAAAAGCCCGTACTGGTTTCGGGTACCGATGGCGTCGGAACAAAGCTTAAGATCGCTTTCATGATGGACAGGCATGATACCATCGGAATGGACTGTGTGGCCATGTGCGCTAATGATGTGGTATGCTGCGGCGCTCAGCCTTTATTCTTCCTGGATTATATAGCCACAGGAAAACTGATCCCCGAGAAAGTGGAGCAGATTGTGAAGGGTGTCACCGACGGATGCATACAGGCAGGATGTGCCCTGATAGGCGGCGAGACCGCTGAGATGCCGGGCTTTTACCGGGAGGATGAGTACGATCTGGCGGGTTTTGTGGTTGGAATGGTGGACAGGGATCGTATCATAACTGGCAAAACCATCCGGGAGGGGGATGTTCTAATCGGTCTGGCATCCTCAGGAGTCCACAGCAACGGCTTCTCACTGGTTCGCAAGGTGATTGTGCCCCATGAGCATAAGCTCAATCAATATGATGACAGGCTCGGCAAGAGTCTGGGTGAAGAAATTCTTACGCCGACACGGATCTATGTGAGAACCATTCTCTCACTGATAGAAGAATATGAGATCAAAGGGATTGCCCATATTACAGGCGGTGGCTTTATTGAAAACATCCCCAGAATGGTTCCTGCAGATCTGGGTGCGGTTATCCGCAAGGGCAGCTGGAATGTATTGCCCATCTTCCATCTGCTTCAAAAGATGGGTGATATCCCTGAAGAAGATATGTATAACACCTTTAATATGGGAATCGGTATGATCCTTGCAGTTTCGCCGGAGGCTGCCGACGATGTGGTACGGTCCGCCACCCGGCTTGGTGAAAAAGCCGCCGTGATAGGTGAGATCGTTAAAGGTGGGGAGAGAATCACGATATGCTGAGAATAGGCGTCATGGTTTCAGGAGGCGGTACCAATTTGCAGGCCATCCTGGATCAGGTAGAGAAGGGACAGCTTCCTGATTGTCAGGTGGTTACGGTGATTTCCAGCAGACCCGGTGTATATGCCCTGGAACGTGCCCAAAAACACAGTATTCCCTCCTGCGTTATTTCCAGAAAGGATTTTGAAACCATGGAGGAATATGACGAAGCGGTATTGAGCCATCTGAAGAAGCATGATGTTCAGTTGGTGGTTCTGGCCGGTTTCCTGAGTCTGTTGGGGGAACAGGTCATTGCTGCCTACAAAAATGCCATCATCAATGTTCATCCATCCCTGATCCCCTCTTTTTGCGGTAAGGGTTTCTATGGACTCATCCCTCACAGGAAGGCGCTGGAATATGGCGTTCGCCTGACTGGGGCAACGGTTCATTTTGTGGACAGCGAATATGATTCCGGTCCTATCATCCTGCAAAAGGCTGTTGAGGTGATGGATGACGATACGCCCGAAAGCCTTCAGAAAAGGGTAATGGAGCAAGCCGAATGGATATTGCTTCCTCAGGCTATCAGGTTGTTCGCCCAGGGCAGGCTGAAGGTGGAAGGAAGGCGTGTGGCCATTCTTGGAGAAACAATCCAGAGAAAGGAAGTCGAATGATGAAGGTATTGGTGGTAGGCAGCGGAGGGAGAGAACATGTCCTGGTATGGAAGTTGGCTCAGAGCCCTGAGATAACAGAAATATACTGTGCACCGGGAAATGGCGGTATTGGGGAAATGGCCCAATTGGTTCCGATTAATGCCACGGACATTCACGGGATAGTAAGTTTTTCTAAGGAACATCGTATCGACCTGGTTGTAGTGGCACCTGATGATCCTCTGGCCATGGGCATGGTTGATGCACTGGAAGAAGCAGGGATATGGGCTTTTGGGCCACGCAAAAATGCCGCCATTTTAGAGTCAAGTAAGGTGTTTTCAAAGAATCTGATGAAAAAATACCATATTCCCACAGCCGATTACCAGGTATTCGACAACAGCCAGAATGCAAAGGAATATGTGATGCAGGCAAAACTGCCGGTTGTGGTCAAGGCGGATGGGCTTGCTCTTGGCAAGGGAGTTCTCATATGTCATACCCGTGACGAGGCTGTCCAGGCGGTAAAGTGCATCATGGAGGACAAGAAGTTTGGCAGTGCTGGCCAGCAAATTGTGGTGGAAGAATACATAACAGGCCCTGAGGTATCGGTTTTGACCTTTACCGATGGAAATACCATCAAGCCCATGGTCAGCGTGCAGGATCATAAGCGGGCATTGGATAACGACCGGGGTCTTAATACAGGAGGCATGGGAACCTTTACTCCCAGCAGGTTTTACAATGAAGCCATTGCCCATGAGTGCATGGAGACAATATTCAAACCCACTATCGAAGCGATGAACCAGGAAGGAAGAAAGTTCAAGGGAGTATTATTCTTCGGCCTCATGCTCACCGAAGATGGGCCGAAGCTATTGGAATACAACGCCCGTTTTGGAGATCCCGAGGCTCAGGTGGTTCTACCCCTCCTGAAGACTGATCTATTAGAAGTCATCCGGGCTATCATCCGTGAGGAACTGGACAAAGTGGACATCCAATGGCATGAAGAGGCGGCTGTGTGTGTTGTTATGGCATCAGGAGGATATCCGGAGGCATATGAGAAGGGCTTTGAGATAACCGGGCTGGATCAGTTTTCTCACCAGTCGGATATCATGATCTTCCATGCGGGAACAAAGAAAGAGAAGGGTAGGATCCTGACCAACGGAGGACGGGTTCTGGGAGTTACCGCACGGGGCAGTGATCTTGATGAGGCAAGACAAAAGGCCTATGGTGCTGTTAGTCGAATACATTTCAAAAATGCGCATTATCGGCGCGATATTGGAATAAAATAAGAAACCAGTCATTATGTTCATGGGATAGTGGTGTCAATTCCCGCGGAATAATAAACTGCGGGAGGTGAATGTATGGGACCTAATAAAGCAATTGGCTGCAATGTTAAGGAATGCAGATACCATGCAAAGACTGACGAGTATTGCGCACTGGATCATATCCACGTTTCGAAAACCAAGGAAAAGGCGGATATGGAAAGGGACACGGAATGCGCCTCTTTTGAAAGGGAATAGGTCATTTTTACGCAGTATCACCATCCAGACGTGTCAACTATTGAGAGCGGGTTTGCCCGCTCTTTCACTACCAGGCGGAGAAAACCGGTGCTTTGCCATTATGGGGTGCATTTCTCACCCGTGAAAAAGCAGAAGTACCCCTGCAGCCATGACTCCCATCCCAAGCACAAACCCTAAGATGGTGAGGTAGTGCTCTCCGTATTCTCTCGCTGTGGGAAGAAGTTCATCCATGGAAATATAGATCATAACCCCGGCAACGGCAGAGAAAACCATGCCGAACAATGTATCACTTATCAGAGGGCCAAGGATCAGCATGGCAAGAATAGCCCCCAGAGGTTCGGAGAGGCCGGAAAGCATGGACATCCAGAAGGCTTTCCTGCGGCTTCCGGTGGCGTAGTAGACGGGCATGGCGATGGATATGCCTTCGGGGATGTTATGGATGGCGATGGCAAGGGCGATGGAAAAGCCAAGCATCGGGTCTTTTACTCCTGAAATAAAAGCAGCGATACCTTCGGGAAAATTGTGTATGGTGACAGCCAGGGCTGTAAAGATCCCCGTTTTATAAAGTCTTCCGGATTCCGTCGTAGATTCAGGGGAATCCATGCCCCGTATCCTTTTGGATACAGGCGGATAGCCGGGTTCGGGAACAAGCTCATCAATCAGAGCTATCAAGACAATGCCGAAGAAAAAGGACAGGACAGTGAGAATCTTACCCCTTTGTTCACCGTGGGCCTTCCTGAGAATGGCTTCAGCTTCGGGGAAGATTTCAATGAAGGATACATAGATCATGACCCCCGCTGAGAAGCCCAGCATGGTGGACAACACCCGGGTATCGGTTCTCCGAAACAGCAGGACCAGCAGCCCTCCCATTCCGGTCGCTATGCCGGCGCCCAGGGCATAGCCCAATGCGGGTATGGCAGTTGCAAGGTTCATGGCTTCCCCGTCCAGTCTCAATGCTTTTCCAGGTTATATCTATGACGACGGGCATACTTAAATGATGATGATTTTATTGTTGTGTGCCGCACCCCTTCCTGGGGCAACCACTTTAAAGAGCGGGTGCGGGATGGTATAATTGTCAGGAGCGGTAAATATAACAGATGAAACTGGTCTATAATGAATGAGGATGATTTATGAGTAATGAGAGACAAAAAAGAGTAAGAAACTTTTGTATCATAGCCCATATCGATCACGGCAAATCCACTTTGGCCGACAGGATGCTGGAGCTGACCGGCGCCCTGACCGAGCGTGAAATGGACGAACAGGTTCTGGACAATATGGATATTGAGAGGGAACGGGGTATAACCATCAAGGCTCAGGCCGTGAGAATGATCTACAAGGGGGAGGACGGCGAGGAGTACATTCTCAATCTTATAGACACCCCCGGACATGTGGACTTCAATTATGAGGTTTCAAGAAGCATAGCGGCCTGTGAGGGAGCTATACTGGTGGTGGATGCATCTCAGGGAATTGAAGCCCAGACCCTGGCGAATGTATATCTTGCTTTGGAGCATGATCTGGAGATTGTTCCGGTAATCAACAAGATTGATCTTCCCGGTGCCAGACCCGAAGAGATTATACGGGAGATAGAAGATGTCATTGGGCTGGAGGCTCAGGGAGCTCCCCAGATATCGGCGAAGAACGGAATCAATATCGATAGCGTGTTAAATAAGATTATTTCGGATATTCCGGCACCGAAGGGAGATGAGGATGCCCCCTTAAGAGCCCTGATATTCGATTCGGTCTATGATACCTATAAGGGTGTAATAGCCTATATCCGGGTGATGGAGGGCAAGGTGGCTCCAGGGCAGACCATCCGTATGATGCATACCGGGAAGGAATATATTGTGACCGAGTTGGGATACTTAAGGCCGGGAGGACAGATCCCCTCCGATTCTCTCATGGCAGGAGAGGTGGGCTATATATGCGCCAGTATCAAGGATGTTCGCAACTGTCGTGTGGGGGATACCATCACATTGGCATCCAATCCCGCCAGCGAGCCTCTTCCGGGATATAAGAAAGCAGTGCCCATGGTCTTTTGCGGGATATACCCTGCAGATGGGGCAAAATACAATGACCTGAGGGATTCGCTGGAAAAACTTCAGCTCAATGACGCATCCCTGATGTTTGAGCCCGAGACATCGGTTGCCCTTGGATTCGGCTTCAGATGCGGATTTCTGGGTCTTTTGCATATGGAAATCATACAGGAGCGCCTGGAGCGCGAATACAATCTTGATATCATCACCACGGCGCCCAGCGTCATTTACCGGATCACAAAGACCAATGGAGAGGAGATCAGCCTAGACAATCCCACAAATATGCCGGAATCCACAGAGATCGATACCATGGAGGAGCCCGTGGTCAAGGCTACCATCATGACGCCCACCGAGTATGTTGGAAGTATCATGGAGCTTTGCCAGGACAGGAGGGGCACCTTCCTTGGGATGGATTATTTGGAAGCTACTCGGGTCATCCTGAACTATGAGATGCCTTTAAATGAGATCATCTATGATTTCTTTGACGCCCTGAAATCCAGAACCAAGGGCTATGCCTCCCTTGACTACGAGTTGAAGGGGTATAAAGAATCTAATCTTGTAAAGCTTGACATCAAACTGAATGGCGAAATAGTCGATGCCCTTTCCTTCATAGTCCATGCAGACAAGGCATATGCAAGGGGACGGAGAATGGCTGAAAAGCTGAAGGATACCATTCCCAGGCAGATGTTTGAAATACCCATCCAGGCCTGCATCGGTAATAAGATCATTGCAAGGGAGACTGTAAAGGCTTACCGCAAGGATGTTCTGGCCAAGTGCTACGGCGGCGATATCACCCGTAAGAAGAAGCTGCTTGAAAAGCAGAAGGAAGGCAAGAAACGGATGCGCCAAGTAGGCAGCGTGGAGGTTCCCCAGGAGGCCTTCATGAGCGTACTCAAGCTGGATATGTGAGGCAATGGAATGACAGCAGCATCACATGATATAGGCCTTTATATTCATATCCCCTTCTGCGCCAGAAAGTGCCGGTACTGTGATTTTGTTTCCTGGTCCGGTATGGAACCTTTCTGGGAGCCGTATATCAATGCAGTTATCAAGGAATTGGAACAAAAATCACAAATAGTTGCCCATCGCCATGTCATGTCCCTGTTCATTGGCGGTGGCACCCCTTCGCTCCTTCCCTATGATGCTGTTCTGCGGATAATGGATGCGGTAAGAAAGCATTACCGTCTTCTTCCTGATGCTGAAATCACCATTGAGACTAATCCCGGCACTCTGGATCATGACAAGATCAGGGCATACCGGGAGGCTGGTATCAACAGGCTGAGCATTGGCCTTCAGGCCTGGCAGGATCATCTTCTGGAATTTATGGGCAGGGTTCATAATGCCGGGGATTTCCATGAAGCTGTCATTATGGCTCAAAACCATGGTTTTTCTAATATTAATGCCGATATAATATTCGGGATACCTTATCAGACCATGGGCGACTGGATAGATACAATTACTAAGGTTTTGTCCTATCAGATACCCCATGTTTCCTGCTATAGCCTTACCGTAGAAGAAGACACCCCCTTTGGCAGGATGAAGCGGGAGGGTCGCTGGCAGGATCCCGACGAAGAGCTGGAACGAAAAATGTACAGCAAGGCCATAGAGGTGTTTGAAAAAGCCGGTTTGGAGCAGTATGAAATCTCAAATCTGGCGAAACCTCAATACCGTTGCCGACATAATATGAATTACTGGCTGAGAGGTGAATATCTGGGATTTGGCATTGCAGCCCATTCCTGTTTCCACAATGAGCGCTGGGCCAACTCCTCCGATCTCAGGCAGTATATGGAGAGCATTGAGCGGGGAATTAACCCATTGGGCGAATGCTATTATATTACGAATGAGGAGGCTCTGTCTGAAAGCATGATACTCGGGCTGAGGCTGACTGAAGGCATTGATCTGGCTGATCTGTCTTCTATCTACCGGACCGATGTAAGGAAGAAATATGGCGAAAAGCTGGCAGATCTTGCCGAAAGACAGCTTGTTGAGCTCAAGGGATCTGTGGTAAGATTGACGAAAAGAGGCATGGATTTTGCCAATCAGGTGTTTATTGAGTTTATTTGAGCTTTTTCCGGCAGAGTGAATTGTGGGGAGGCTAAGAAGATGGAGATGAATGGTGTTAGAGGAGTGAATTCAGAGGTTCCGGGACTCGCAGAAATCAGCAGGAGCTATATGAACGATTTTATTGCTGAGATCAGGGAGATCCTTGAAAAGATAGAAATAGAACTGGTGGATCTGGAAGTGGATCCTGGCAACCCTGATCACCTGGACACTGTATATAACAGCTTCAATACCATCAGAGGCCTGGCTGGTCTTTTACACGATCCTGCCAGCATAAGAATAGCTGCGGCATCGGGAGAGCTTCTTGAAACCCTGCGAAAATATGGGGCTTCAGCTGGAAAAAGCGCAATCAATCTCCTGCTGTTTTCGGTCAGATTCATAAGAAGGATATGTGAAGACAGCGATGAAGTTAAAGATACACTGTTCATGGGCGAAGTGGAACAGCATATCAACAACATCCGTAAACTGAGAGAGGATATCATTCTTGAAATACGACAGCCTGCGGAACGTGATACACGCATCGGTGAAATTCTTGTGGCTGAAGGAGCCTTAGAACGCTCCGATGTGGAGGACGTACTCAAAAAGCAGAGCAGTGTATTCAACAAGATGAAGTTCGGCGAGATCATACTGAAGGAAAAGAAGGTTGACGTCTCGGATATCATCAAGGCGATACGCATGCAGAAGATAAGAAATGCCGGAACCTCGGATCAGTATGTCAAAATCCCGCTGGAAAGACTTGATCAGATCATCGGTATCATCAACAATGTTGGTATTATTTTTGATTCCATAAAGGGTGAGGCTGCTCTGAGATTCGGCAGTAATGATGCCCTTACCATGGATGCGTCGAAAGCCTTCAACATGGTAAAGGATGTGAGAAGCATCTTAAAGGAGCTCCGGATGGTTACACTCCAGCAGACATTCCAGAAGCTGACCCGCCTTGCATGTACCATCATAGAGGAAAACCATCTGGAAGTCATGTTTTCTACCATGGGTGAGAATATTGAGGTTGACAAGGAGATTGCAGATAAGATTGTATCCCCCTTGGGTGAACTTATAAAGCTGCTTCTGGAAAAGGCCTATACCGAGCAGGATGCTGCCAGGCGGATAGGCAGCATTGAGGTGGTTGCCTATGAAGAAAGCAGCACAGTACATATTGGTATCACTGGAGACCAGGTAGTGGACATTGAAGAATTCAAGTCCGACACTCGCTTCATGGAAGTAGCCTCACGGCTGTCAATACTACAGTGCCGCCTGGCCATGGATGACATGGACGGGGAGGGTACGCGCATTACAATAGCTATTCAAAGATGAACCGCAAAGTTTTATAACCCCATTATTACCAATAAGCTCAGCCCCGGTCTGACGATACCTCTTGACAAACCGGAGGGTGAGTGTTATTTTTAGATTGTGTTAGCACTCAACAGTGGAGAGTGCTAACAATCGGATTGGTAATTGCAGATCCGGGATAATATCAAGGATTGTTTGACCGAGCTCTAAGCTCCCAAGCATGCGATTTAGGGGGTGAAGCAATGTCCTGGGAAAATGAGCTTAACGACAGAAAAAAAACCATATTGAAGTCCATTATTGATGTTTACATTCAGTCAGCCCAACCTGTCGGCTCCCGTACCATTGCCCGGAGGCATGATCTTGGTCTGGGATCGGCTACCATAAGAAATGAGATGGCCGATCTGGAGGAACTGGGATATATAACCCAACCCCATACGTCAGCCGGGCGGGTTCCGTCTGACAAGGGTTATCGGTTTTATGTGGATCACCTGATGCAGGCTCATCAGCTGGCTAATGAGGAGATAATGAGACTCAAACAGGCAATGGAGGACAGTGCGGAGGAGCTGAACCAGCTTTTTAAAAGGGTTTGCAGCATCGTTTCATCCTTTACCGGGTATCCCACAATCGTTATGTCGCCTCAGCTTTCAGAAGCTCTGATCAAGTCGGTACAGGTGGTTGAGATTGATGAAAAACATCTTCTGGTGGTACTTGTGGTAGAGGGTGGCATCGTCAGGAACAGGCTGGTCAGGCATGATGAGACTTTGAAAGAAGAGAATATTGTCAAGCTGACCAATGTGCTCAATTCAATGATCTCCGGAATGAAACTGGGAAGTGTTTTAATGCCCATGGCTCTGGAGGTCATGACGGTGACCGGGCTTACCGAGGCATTGATTGTACAGATACTGGATGCGGTAAAGGAATGTATACGCAGCGTTGAGAGTACCGATGTCTACCTCGATGGAATAACCAATTTATTAAACTATCCTGAATTCAGTGATCTTATAAAGGCGAGGGAAGTTCTCGAACTGCTGAACGAGGAGGATGTGATCAACTCCCTGGCAAAAAGCGCCATGAGAAGGCCCAGTCTTGAGGTCAGGATCGGAAGCGAGAATGAGATTGGTCCCATGAAGGAGCTCAGTGTGGTGACTACAGTTTATGGTCATAAAGGCAGGAGTACTGGTGCAATAGGCATCATAGGTCCTACACGAATGACTTACAGCAAGGTGGTTTCGTCCATACTATATATGAAAGACCTGATTAACAGAGAGATTTTAAAAATACTTAATGAGCGGGAGTAGTCAGGCAGAGCATTACGAGTTGAAAGGGAGTTATTGAATGAACAACAAGGATTTTCCAGAGGTGAACCGGCCTGCAGAGACGATGACCGGGGACGGAGAAATGGAGTCTCCCCTTGCGCGGGAGGATGCAGGGCAATCCGGCCAAACCCAAAAGACCAGCGCATCCAAAGACAATTCCAAAATGGAACATGCTGACGGAGATGGTTCGGAAGGTGAGATAAAGACATTAAGGCAGGCCCTGGAAAAAAAGGAGAACGAGATAAACGAGTTGCTTGACAGGACACAACGCCTTGCGGCTGAATACGATAATTATCGCAAGCGTACCAACCGGGAGAAGGAAAGGCTCTATTGCGATTCTGTATGCGATGTGGTTTCCAAAATCCTTCCGGTTGTTGATAATCTTGAACGTGCCATTGCCGCAGAAGTTGAAACCGAGGAGGGAAAGAGTCTGCGGGAAGGTATCAGCATGATTATCAGGCAGATGTCAGACATTCTGGAGAAGATAGGAGTAAAACCCATTGAAGCTGTGGGTAAACCCTTTGACCCTGAGCTTCACCATGCGGTTATGCATGTTGAGGACGACAGCTATGGTGAAAGTGAAATCATAGAGGAATTCCAAAAGGGCTATATTTATAAGGATGAAATTGTTATCCGCCATTCTATGGTGAGGGTTGCAAACTAGACTTTCTTTGGCCTTAATTTTATATAAAACGGGAGTGATAGAACTATGGGAAAAGTAATCGGGATAGACCTTGGTACAACTAATTCATGTGTTGCCGTTATGGAAGGCGGGGAGCCTGTTGTTATCCCAAATGCTGAGGGAAACCGCACCACACCGTCCATTGTAGCGTTTTCCAAGACTGATGAGAGGCTTGTGGGGCAGGTTGCAAAGCGACAGGCCATAACCAATCCTGAAAGAACGGTTATTTCCATCAAGAGGGATATGGGTACCGACAGAAAGGTAAAGATTGACGACAGAGATTTTACCCCTCAGGAGCTCTCGGCAATGGTGCTACAGAAACTGAAGGCTGATGCTGAGGCCTATCTGGGTGAAAAAGTAACCCAGGCAGTTATCACCGTGCCGGCATACTTCTCAGATTCCCAGCGCCAGGCTACAAAGGATGCCGGAAAGATTGCCGGGCTTGAGGTTTTAAGGATTATAAACGAGCCTACCGCTGCAGCACTGGCCTATGGTCTTGACAAGGAAACAGACCAGAAAATCCTGGTATTTGACCTGGGCGGCGGAACCTTTGACGTGTCCATTCTGGAGATTGGTGATGGTGTCTTTGAGGTTCTCGCCACCAACGGTAATAATCGCCTCGGCGGCGACGATTTTGACCAGCGCATCATAGAATGGCTGGCTGACAACTTCAAAAAAGAGAATGGTATTGATCTTAGAAATGACAAGATGGCCATGCAAAGGCTGAAGGAAGCTGCTGAGAAGGCTAAGATCGAGCTTTCGGGCGTCACCCAGACAAGCATTAACCTGCCCTTTATTACAGCCGATGCATCAGGTCCGAAGCATCTGGACACGAGTCTGACCAGGGCTAAATTTGATGAACTCACCGCCGATCTGGTGGAAAAGACCATGGGTCCTACAAGGCAGGCTCTATCGGATGCCGGTCTTTCACCAAACGAGGTGGACAAGATTTTGATGGTTGGAGGTTCAACCCGTATTCCGGCTGTTCAGGAGGCCATCAAAAAATTCCTGGGCAAGGATCCCTTCAAGGGAATCAACCCGGACGAGTGTGTAGCTGTAGGCGCTGCCATCCAGGCAGGCGTCCTGTCCGGCGAGGTTAAGGATCTGCTGCTGTTGGATGTAACTCCACTGTCCCTGGGTATTGAAACTCTGGGTGGGGTCTTCACCAAGCTGATTGAGAGGAATACAACCATACCTACCAAGAAGAGCCAGATATTCTCAACAGCCGCGGACGGACAGACCAGTGTGGATATCAAGGTCTACCAGGGAGAACGGGAAATGGCGGCACATAACAAGCTGCTTGGTAACTTCCAGCTTACCGGTATTCCACCGGCTCCCCGGGGTGTTCCCCAGATCGAGGTAACCTTTGATATTGACGCAAATGGTATTGTTCATGTTTCGGCCAAGGATCTGGGCACCGGCAACGAACAGGAAATAACCATAACAGCCAGCTCCAACCTGAGCGATGACGAGATTGATAAGGCTGTGAAGGAAGCTGAGAGATTTGCTGCTGAGGACAAGAAGCGCAAAGAGGAAATTGAGACCCGTAATGAAGCCGACTCCATGGTATACCAGACCGAAAAGACCCTGAAGGATCTGGGAGATAAGCTGAACTCCGAGGATAAGGACAAGATCCAGGCAGAGATAGATAAGGTTAAGGAAGCCTTGAAGGGTACCGATATTCAGGCCATCAAGGATGCGAAGGAGTCCCTGACACAGGCCTTCTATGCCATCTCTCAGAAGATGTATCAGCAGGCCGGACCTCAGGCAGGCGGACCCGGAGGGCCTCAGGAAGGCTTTGACCCTGGCAGCGCAGGATCGGATGATAATGTTTACAATGCGGATTACAAAGTAGTGGACGAGGACGATAAAAAGTAATCTCCCGCTCCATAACTGAAATCAAGAAACGGTATATGCCGCAATCTATGTTGCAGGCATCTACCGTTTCATCTTTGTGGGTATAAATATCTTTTTTTCAGTACAATAAGGTACAGCAGTATTTATGGGGGAAGCTAAGGATGCCGTAATATTCCATGACACTCTGGATGTAACAGTGAGGATGTGGTATATTAACAAAGGTCGGCTGTTGAGATAAAAGCCTGATAGTTTTTCCCATACAGATCGTCCATGACGAATGGGTATTGAGAAACAACGGGAGGGGTTGGCTTTTGGCCGCTAAACGAGACTATTATGAGGTTCTCGGTATAGACAGGACAGCTACCGAGGCCGATATAAAAAAAGCATACAGAAGACTTGCCAAGCAATATCATCCTGATGTCAACAAGGGTGACAGTGATGCCGAGGCCAAGTTTAAAGAAATCAGCGAGGCATACAGTATCTTGAGCGACAGTGAAAAGCGTGCCAATTATGATCGCTTTGGGCATGCTGCCTTCGATGGCAACTCTGGCTTCAGTGGGTTTGGGGGCTTTGGATTTGGAGGTCTGGATGACCTTTTTGAGAGTTTTATGGGGTTTGGAAGGAACAGAACCTCCAAGCGTACCGGTCCCCAGCGTGGGAATGATCTCCAGTATGCCATGGAAATCACTTTTATGGAGGCTGCCTTTGGCACCACCAAGGAACTCAATCTGACAAGGCTTCAGAACTGCAGTGTTTGTGGAGGCTCAGGCTCAAAACCTGGGACGCAGCCCGAAAACTGTAAGCATTGCAATGGTTCCGGCCAGATCAGGTATTCCCAGTCAACTCCCTTTGGGCAGTTTGTAAATGTCCGTACCTGTAATGTATGCGGCGGTGAGGGCAAGGTGGTGATCAATCCCTGTGAAAAATGCAACGGCAAAGGTCGTGTAACCAAGGACTCACGGATCAGCATCAATATTCCTGCCGGTATAGACGAAGGCCAGACCATATCCCTGAGGGGAGAGGGGGAGCCAGGCCTGAGGGGCGGTTCGCCGGGAGATCTTTTTGTGACCATACATATCAAGTCCCATCCTATTTTTAAGCGGGAAGGATATGATGTGGTGTGTGATATCCCCATCTCATTTACCCAGGCAGCACTTGGTGCGGAGATTGAAATTCCCACCATTGACGGGAAGATGCCCTACAATATTCCCGAGGGAACCCAGACCAATACGGTTTTCAAGATACGGGGCAAGGGGATCAAGCATTTGAGGGGCAACGCCAGAGGGGATCAGTATATCCGTGTGAATGTTGAGGTGCCTGTAAAGCTATCCCAGAAGCAAAAGGAGCTGTTGCGGCAGTTTGCTGAAATCAGCGGTGATGAGGGGCTGGAACAGAAAAAAGGCTTCTTTGACAAGATGAGGGATCTTTTTAAGGATTAATCCCATGTAGGAGATTATCAGGAGAGGTTATGAAGTGGATCGAAGTATCAGTGACAACCAATGAGTTGGCTTCCGAGATCCTGTCGGAATTCCTAATGGAAAAGGGAGCCAATGGCACCGAAATTGTGGATGCAAAAGCCTTCAAGCAAACATTGGAGGAGAGCAGGTATCTTGATTATGCCGATGATGGGCTTGCTGAGAGCTATGGACCCCATGTGGTGGTAAGAGCCTACTATCCGGAAGGCACAGACCCGGAAAAACTCCTTGCCCATATCAGCCAACGCATGGATGAGTTATCCCGGCAAATGGACACAGGGCCTGCAATCATCCGATGGCAGATGCGGGATGATACCGAATGGAAGGATAATTGGAAGGCCTACTTCAAACCCTTCCAGTTCACTGATAGAATTGTGATCAAGCCCAGCTGGGAAGAGTATCAGCCCCAGGCGGGCCAGACTGTTATTGAACTGGATCCAGGTATGGCATTCGGTACGGGTACCCATGAGACCACCAGGATGTGTGCCGTGCTTGGAGAAAGGTACCTTAAGCCCGGTGACCGGGTTTTGGATCTGGGATGCGGGACAGCCATACTATCGTTGGTAGCCGCCAAGCTGGGAGCCGGAAGCATTCTTGCGGTTGATATTGATGAGGCTGCCGTGAGGACTGCCAAGCAGAATGTTATTAACAATCATGAGGCTCAACGCATAGAAGTACGAAGAGGCGTTTTGAGCGATATCTACCGACAGCCCTTTGATCTTATCATGATCAATATAATTGCAGATATAATACTCTCCCTGACCGATGCCATCAGAGGATATACCCATGAGAATACCAGGATCATCCTCTCAGGCATCATCAAAAGCAGGAGGGATGATGTGGTTTCGGCATGGCAGGCCATGGGATTCAGGCTGATGGAAGAAGAAGAAATGGGAGAATGGGTGGCGCTGGTATTTTATGCATAGGTTTATGGTGGATCCCGGGAAGATCAGGGATGGGGTCATCAGCATAGAGGGAAGTGATTTAAAGCATCTGAGTCAGGTGCTCAGACTTGGAAAGGGCGATACAATCCAGGCTTTCGACGGAAGCGGCAAGGAATATACCGCACGGTTGACAGAGGTAAAAAAGGATCAGGCTATTGCAGTTATAGTGGATTCGTACCAGGCCGATACCGAACCCCGTGTCCGTCTGACTCTGTACCAGGGACTGCCCAAAATGGAGAAGATGGATCTGATTATCCAGAAGGCTGTGGAGTTGGGCATATACAGGATTGTTCCAGTTTTAACCCAAAGGACAGTGGTTCAGCTTGACAGCTCCGCCGCAGATAAGAAATTGAAAAGATGGACCAGAATTGCCATTGAGGCTGCCAAGCAGTGCAGACGTGCATATGTTCCGGAGATTGAGAGGCCTTTGCCCCTTAAGGATGCATTGAAGGATTCTGGAAATCCGGATCTTGCCATAGCCCTCTATGAGAATGAAAAAAAAGGTTTGAAAGAACTATTGAAATGTTATAATATTAATGATGTTGGAAATATAGCACTTTTTATTGGTCCGGAGGGTGGTTTTGCCCACGAAGAGGCTGATGAAATGAGTCAGTCGGGTATCATAACAGCAGGCCTGGGAGGTCGTATTCTCAGAACAGAAACCGCTGCTATATCAGGTATTTCCATTATTATGTATGAGATGGGTGAAATGCAATAATGAGCAAGACAACATTTGTCATTACAGATGATGCTATATTTATGCGCACACTGCTTAGGAAAATCGTTGAGCAGGAAGAGAGCTACGAGGTTCTGGGGGAAGCCTCAAATGGACGTGAAGCAATTGAAGCAGCCGAAAAATACAAACCCGATATTTTAACTTTGGATATTACCATGCCCGAGATGGATGGCATCCAGGCAGTACCTGAGATACTTAAGGTCAGTCCAACAACCAATATTATTATGGTATCTGCAATGGGTCAGCAATCCATGGTCATAGAGGCTATAAAACAGGGTGCAAAGGATTTTGTGGTCAAGCCATTTGATAAATCAAGGGTTTTTCAGTCCATCAAGAATGTCCTTGCCATGAACGATCAGGAGAACGGGAACCAGGAGTAATACTTAAGCCCGAACCATGAAGGAGATAATGAATGATAAGGAGTATGACAGGCTTCGGGTATTGTGAATATTCGGAGAATGGTATTACCTTTACAATAGAAATTAAAACTGTCAACCATCGCTATTTTGATATATTCTTAAGGATGCCGAAACAGATCTCATCCTTTGAAGACCGGGTAAGATCCATCATATCCGGTAGAATTCAGCGGGGGAAGGTAGATGTATACATAACCTGCGATAACAAGTCCGAGGATGCAAGCCAGGTGGTTCTGGATGAGAGATTGGCAAAAGCCTACAGCAATGCACTCAAGACCTTGGCCAATAACCTGGGGCTTGAAGATGATGTTTCGGTCTCCATTTTGGCCCGCTTTCCCGATATCCTGAAAGTCGAGAATAAAGAAGATGATGACAGGATGGGCGGCATTCTGGAGAAGGCTGTTGAAAAGGCTGTCTCATCTCTTATTGAGATGCGCGAAAAAGAGGGGCAGAGGCTTAAGGAAAGCATGGTTCTCATCCTGGAGACCGTAAAATCATACCTGGACAAGGTTCGGGAAAGAGCCCCGCTGATTGTTAAGGAACACAAGGAAAAGCTGGAAGTCAGGCTTGAGGAACTGGCTGGTATGAGTGTTGATCCTGCCCGGTTGGCTGTAGAGGTAGCAATCTTTGCCGACAGGTGCAGCATTGATGAGGAGATTGTCAGGCTGGGCAGTCATATTGATCAGATGGAAGACATGCTTGAGCAGGGAAGCCCTGTGGGAAAGAAGCTTGATTTTCTCATACAGGAGATGAACAGGGAGGTAAACACCATAGGATCAAAGGCCGGTGATCTTGACATAACCCGGTATGTGGTAGAGCTTAAGAATGAAATTGAAAAACTCAGAGAGCAGGTTCAAAATATCGAATAGACTAATGATAATGGGTTCGGGAAACCATAATCCGTCTAAGGTAAAACAGTTTAAGGATTTGTGTTAATATGAAGTTAATCAATGTGGGTTTTGGAAACATCGTATCCGCAAGTAAAATTGTTGCCATAGTCAGTCCTGAATCGGCTCCCATCAAGCGCATAATTCAGGAAGCCCGGGATCGTGGCGTACTTATTGATGCCACCTATGGGCGCCGGACCAGGGCGGTAATCGTTACCGAGAGTGATCACGTTGTTCTTTCAGCGCTTCAGCCTGAAACCATTGCCCACAGGCTTATAGAAAAAGACAGCGCGCAAACTCAGGACACGGAAGCCAATCCTGACCTGAAACAGGAGGAAGAGCCATGAAAGCCGGGCTGCTTATTGTTGTATCCGGCCCGGCCGGGGTTGGGAAGGGAAGCGTAATAAAGCGTGCCAGGGAATTGACCGACAATCTTTCCACATCGGTCTCCGCCACATCCAGGAAGCCGCGCCCGGGTGAGATAGACGGGGTTCATTATTTTTTTAAGACCCGTGAACAGTTTGAGACCATGATTAAAGAGCAGCGTCTGGTTGAATGGGTGGAATATTGCGGAAATTACTATGGTACACCCAAAGAGTATGTGTTGCGGGAGCTTGAAAAGGGTCGCAACATTGTCCTGGAGATTGAAGTGGAAGGATCAATGAAGATCAGGGATATGTTCAAGGATTCCATCCTGTGCTTCATTGTACCGCCCAGCTATGAGGAACTGGAAAGACGTCTCAGAGGCCGAAAAACCGAGGACGAGGAGACCATACAAAGAAGGCTTAAGAGAGCGCTTGAAGAGTTTCAGTATATCCAAAAGTATGACTATATTGTGCTGAATGATTCCATTGATGAGGCAGCCCGCAGGTTTATCTCCATAATCGGTGCTGAGCAGATGAAAACATTCAGAAATCTTGAGCTGATAGATAGACTAACGAGCAAGGAGTGAGTGATTCTTATGATTTACCCGGCAATGTCTTCATTGCTTGAAAAGGTGGATAGCCGTTATACGTTGGTGATCGCAACCGCAAAACGTGCCCGAATGCTGACAAATGGCGCACTAAAGCTTACTGATCATGAGTCAACAAAGGACGTCACCATTGCCATTCATGAAATCGCCGAAGGGAAAGTGACCTATCACAAAATTCGAAAAATGGCGAACCAGCAGGCTACAGAAGGTTCGGAGCAAGCACTTCAGGAGGAGTCGAATCCGGACAATGTGTAATGTATCATATGCAAATATCGGTACAATACAGCAGTTTTGAACAGCAGGTTTAAGCGATCAAGGCACATTGACAGGACTAAATGCGGGAGGATATCAGAATGCAATTTGAAAAAACCATGGAAAAGATCGTCGCACTATGTAAGAATAGAGGCTTCATTTATCAGGGATCCGAGATATACGGAGGTTTGGCAAATTCCTGGGATTACGGGCCGCTGGGTGTGGAATTTAAGAACAACATCAAAAAAGCATGGTGGAAGAAGTTCATACAGGAAAGCCCCTATAATGTGGGTGTGGATTGCGCCATTCTGATGAATCCCCAGGTATGGGTGGCATCGGGGCATGTGGGAGGCTTTTCAGATCCTTTAATAGACTGCAAAAAGTGCAAGACGCGTCACAGAGCCGATAATGTCATAGATGACTACAATCGCAGGAACGATATATCCATGGTTGTGGACGGCATGGATAATGAGGCCATGACCTCTTATATCAGGGAGAACGAAATTCCCTGTCCCAACTGCGGGGCCCATGACTTCACCGAGATCCGCAAGTTCAACCTGATGTTCAAGACCTTTCAGGGAGTCACTGAGGATTCCAAAAATGAAATCTTTCTTCGGCCTGAGACAGCCCAGGGTATCTTCGTAAACTTTAAGAACGTTTTAAGAACCACAAGAAAGAAGCTTCCCTTCGGTATCGGCCAGATAGGAAAATCCTTCAGGAACGAGATCACACCGGGCAACTTTATATTCAGAACCCGTGAATTTGAGCAGATGGAGCTTGAATTCTTCTGCGAACCGGGCACCGATATGGATTGGTTCAATTACTGGAGGGATTTTTGCATCAAATGGCTGCACGATCTTGGTCTTAAGAAGGAGAATATAAGGCTGAGGGATCATTCTCCCGAGGAACTGTCTCACTACAGCAAGGCAACCACAGATATTGAGTATCTGTTCCCCTTTGGCTGGGGTGAGCTTTGGGGAATTGCCAACCGAACCGATTTTGACCTGAAACAGCATATGGAACATGCAAAGGATGATCTGTCATACTTCGATCCCATCAAGAATGAGAAGTTCATACCCTATTGTGTAGAGCCTTCTCTTGGTGCCGACCGGGTTACCCTGGCCTTCCTCTGCGATGCCTACGATGAGGAAGAGGTTGGGGATGGGGATGTGAGAACGGTTCTGCGCTTCCACCCCACATTGGCACCTGTTAAGGCTGCGGTTCTTCCTCTTTCCAAAAAGCTGTCTGAGGAAGCGTTCAAGGTATATGAGAGCCTGTTGGGAGAATTTGTTTGTGAATTTGATGATACTGCCAGCATCGGCAAGCGATACAGACGTCAGGACGAAATAGGAACCCCATACTGTGTAACCTTTGATTTTGAATCCCTTGAGGACAGGTGCGTTACTGTCCGTGAGCGTGATTCCATGGAGCAGGAGAGAATTACCATTGAGGAATTGAAGGGTTATCTTAGGGAAAGAATAGTTTATTAGGCAGGAATCCGGGTTTTATTTAGGTGACTTTACTTTGAGATGCTGTGGTTGATGACCGTATTTCAAATATAGAAAATTATAATATCCAGGAGGGTAAAATATGGCAAAATACGTTTATCTCTTTAGCGAGGGTAATGCCTCAATGAGGAACCTTTTAGGCGGAAAGGGCGCTAATCTGGCCGAAATGACAGGCCTGGGGCTACCCGTGCCCAGAGGCTTCACAGTGACAACTGAGGCCTGCACACGTTATTATGAGGATGGAAAGGTTATCGCTAAAGATATCGAGGATCAGATCTACGAAAACCTTTCAAAAATGGAAGAAATCATCGGTAAGCAGTTTGGGAACCCTGATAATCCTTTGCTGGTATCGGTACGCTCCGGCGCAAGAGCCTCCATGCCTGGCATGATGGATACAATCCTGAACCTAGGACTCAACGATACAGTTGTTGAGGGGCTTGCCAAACTTACCAATAATCCGCGCTTTGCTTATGACAGCTACAGAAGATTCATCATGATGTTCAGCGATGTGGTTATGAGCATTGATAGAAGCAAGTTTGAGGATCTTCTTGAAAAGTCGAAAGAAAGCAAGGGCGTGAAGCTTGACACCGAGCTTGATGCTGATGACCTGAAGGCTCTTGTTAAGCAGTATCATGACCTTTATAAAAAGGAAAAGGGAGAGGACTTCCCACAGGAACCCAAGGTTCAGCTTCTGGAAGCCGTCAAAGCAGTTTTCCGCTCTTGGGATAACCCCCGTGCTATTGTATACCGCCGCTTGAATGATATTCCCAGCGATTGGGGAACAGCTGTTAATGTTCAGGAAATGGTATACGGCAATATGGGCGAAGATTCCGGTACAGGTGTTGCCTTCACCCGCAACCCTGCCACAGGCGAGAAGAAGCTTTACGGTGAGTACCTCATGAACGCCCAGGGCGAGGACGTTGTTGCAGGTATCCGTACTCCAGAACCCATCGATAAGCTGAAGGAAGTCAATCCTGAAATATACAACCAGTTTGCAGAGATTGCCGATAAACTGGAGAAGCATTACAGAGACATGCAGGACATGGAGTTCACCATCGAACGCGGAAAGCTGTTCATGCTCCAGACCCGTAACGGTAAGCGTACAGCCCAGGCTGCCCTGAAGATCGCTGTGGATCTTGTTAACGAGGGCATGCTGACCAAGGAAGAGGCTATGCTCAAGGTTGATCCCAAGCAGCTGGATACTTTGCTCCATCCCAATTTTGAAGCAAAGGCATTGAAAGAGGCTAAGCCGGTTGGAAAGGGACTTCCCGCATCTCCTGGCGCTGCCACAGGTAAGATTTACTTTACTGCCGATGACGCCGTAGCTGCTCATGAAGCAGGAGAGAAGCAGATCATACTTGTGCGCAACGAAACATCTCCCGAGGATATCGAGGGTATGCATGTGGCCAGAGGTATCCTTACTGCCAGGGGCGGTATGACATCCCATGCTGCTGTTGTGGCAAGGGGCATGGGCACCTGCTGTGTTGCTGGCTGCAGTGAGATTACCATTAAGGAAAATGAAAAGATAATGATAGATAAAAACGGTAAGACCTATAATGAAGGAGACTGGATCTCTCTGGATGGTTCTACCGGTAGTGTATATGATGGAGAGCTACCCACTGTAGAACCTGAAGTGACCGGATACTTCGGTACCTTTATGGAATGGGCCGACAATATCAGGCAGCTGAAGGTCAGAGCTAATGCGGACACACCCAGAGATGCAGCCCAGGCATTCAAGTTTGGGGCTGAAGGTATTGGACTCTGCCGTACCGAGCATATGTTCTTCGAGGGTGAGCGCATCAAGGCCATGCGTGAGATGATCGTTTCCCGCACCGAGGAGCAGAGGAGAAAAGCTCTGGATAAGCTCCTGCCCATGCAAAGAGGTGACTTCGAGGGCATATTCCGCGAGATGAAGGGCCATCCTGTTACCATTCGTTATCTGGATCCGCCCCTCCATGAATTCCTTCCCCAGGCTGATGATGATATCAAGGCACTGGCTGAGGAAATGGGCATGAGCTTTGGCGAGCTTAAGGACATTGTAGACGGACTCCATGAGTTCAACCCCATGATGGGTCACCGCGGATGCCGCCTTGCAGTATCCTATCCTGAGATTGCCGAGATGCAGACAAGAGCTGTTATTGAAGCAGCCATTAATGTGAACAAAGAGGGTATGGCTGTAGTGCCTGAAATTATGATCCCGCTGGTTGGCGATGTTAAGGAGCTGCAGTATGTAAAGGAAATAGTGGTCAAGACCGCTGACTCCATCATCAAGGAGGCTGGTGTGGATCTCGAATACACCGTGGGAACTATGCTGGAAATCCCGAGAGCTGCCCTTACAGCCGATGAAATTGCGAAAGAAGCTGAGTTCTTCTCCTTTGGAACCAATGACCTTACCCAGATGACCTTTGGCTTCTCCCGTGACGACGCTGGTAAGTTCCTTGAAGATTACTACAGCAAGAAGATTTATGAATCCGATCCCTTTGCAAGACTTGACCAGACCGGCGTAGGTAAACTGGTTGAGATGGCTGCCCAGTTGGGTAGGAAGGCTCGTCCTGACATCAAGCTGGGAATCTGCGGTGAGCATGGAGGAGATCCTTCATCAGTAGAGTTCTGTCACAAGGTGGGACTTAACTATGTATCCTGTTCACCCTTCCGTGTGCCCATCGCAAGACTCGCCGCCGCACAGGCCGTGGTCAAGAAAGATGATGACGTGGGACAGAGGTAAGAGGACAGGA
The DNA here is from genome assembly GCA_012518025.1 of Clostridiaceae bacterium. GTDB lineage: Bacteria > Bacillota > Clostridia > DSM-8532 > DSM-8532 > Thermoclostridium_A. Next base: position 13,265 of record JAAYTP010000030.1, on the reverse strand, counting down.
ACGGTTCGTGTCCTGGCCGATAGCCGCAATGCGCGTAAAACAGTTAATCGCAACTATCGAGGTGTTGGCTGCACAGAAGGTGCATGCCAACACCTTTTGTTTATGCTCTAATACCGGTTGAACGGCCCCATACCATTTTAGGCGGTGCCACCCTTCCTGTCCTATTTCAATAATTACCCAGAGTTGACTTGTAGTTGGATTTGCAGTATTATTTGTAGCATAAAATTACTTACTATGCGTTTATTTCTATTCTACTTATTATATTACATCATACATCTCATATTGCTGCTGATATGAAGGTTCTGCAAGGCATTGGCATACCATCACACCCCTAAAAGATTAAGCGTTTCAGGTGGTTCTATGATGAGTCTTTTAAATCGCAAAAGAAGGATAGTCCGATTTCTCTTCACAACACTATGCATATGCTTCCTTTGTTATCTGATAGCCATAGCGTCTCCAGGTTCTTTCGCATCAACCGATACTGAGGTTTCCCCGCCTGATATTCTGTATCAGGAGGATTTTGAGGACGGGGATATTGCCGTAGCCGATCCAGGCTTAACCGGGGGCATGACCTGGACATCCCATGGCAGCACCGAAACGGGGAGTGCAAAAAGTTATGACAGCAGGATCATAAGGCTGAACGCAGGGGCATATGTATTGTCGCAGCAGGCTGTAAACCGGCAGGAGTACACGGTTTCCTTCACCATCATCAACTGGTACAACACTGCTGCAAGAGTGATGGTAGCCTGGCAGGATGAAAGGAATTATTACTCCTTCAGCCCGACCACCGGGCAGGTGTGGCGCGTCATGGATGGTGTTGAGGAGGAGCTGGGCGAAGAGATTGCAAAGAGGCTTATCGTTTCCCCCAGGATGAATCCCTCCGTAAACAAGTTTAAGATTTATTTCAATAATGATGGAAAATCGGTCACTATTGCAGTGGACCGTGACGGATACGAGAACAGGAAGGATTATGAGTTCACCTATACCGATCAAAACGCCAAGGCTGTAGGCCGATTTAATGGCGGCAGGATAAAGCTGGCCAGGGTTGACCAGGGCTCCAGCCGTTACTGGGTCAATTTTGACAACATCCTGGTAACAGAGGGAAAGCTTGAAGATGCTCCTCCTCAAAACCTGGGGAAGCTGTATGTAAATCAGGATACGGGCGACGACGGCTTCGACGGTACCAAAGAAAAACCGTTCAAAACCATCAGCAAGGCGATAGAGAGTTCCTATCCCGGCGATGAGATTATAGTTTCCGACGGTGAATACGGCGGCCAGTTAAAATTTGCGTCAAACCGCGCATATGGTACAGAAGGGAAACAGCTTACCATCCGGGCGGAAAACAGGCATAGAGCAAAAATTCTTGGCGCGAACCTCAAATACGGGGATTATGTTATACTGGACGGCTTTGAGGTTACCGAAAAGACTTTGGATATGGGAGGCAGCACAGCCTCTGAGGTTATAAACTGTTATATACATGATGTGGGAGTTGGCATCAGGGCGCATGGCATAAACGGCAGGGTTGCCGGCAACTACCTGTACAGGATCAGCATTGGAATGACTGTTTCAGGCACCAATATGCTGGTGGAGAACAATGAACTGGAACGCCTGATCTGGACCAGCGGCGATTCCGATTATTTTCGGTTTTTCGGTGAAGGCCATATCATTCGGGGTAACTATATGCATGGCACAAGGCAGGAAGAGATCGGGAAAGCCCATGTTGATGGTTTCCAGACCTTCGATAACAACGGTGAGTACGCACGCCATATCATCATCGAAGGCAATTTTATAGAGGATTTCTATCACCAGGGCTTAATGGGGTCAGGTTCGTACTATTACCATTCCTACGATATCACCTTCCGCAACAATGTGTTCAAGGACGCGGCCGCCTGGGGGATGTGTATTTCGGCTCTGAAGGATGTCAAGGTCTACAACAACCTGTTCATCAACATGAAAACCCATGGTGTGGGTTTCAGGGGACCTGAAGGGAAGCCCGCCACAGGCCAGGTGAGGAACAACATCTTCTATAATGCCCGAAACTGCTATTTCGGCATTGAGAATAACAGCTACAACGCGTCTAATAACCTGCTCTTCAACTCTGATCCCTATAACAAATACGCGCAGGAGAAGTTCCCCAACGATATTGTGAACCAGGATCCGCTGTTCCTGGATGTCACCGGCAATGATTTCAGGCTGCATCCCAATAGCCCGGCCATTGACAGGGGAATAGCCCTGAATTTTGCCAGTGATTTCGCCGGGAACAAAAGGCCTTCAGGTTCGGGCTGGGACATCGGGCCCTATGAGGTTCAAAAAGGCGATCTTCCTGTGGCGTATATCGCATATTCAAATGTGGCGAGCAGTACTACAGGGTACGCTCCATTCAAGGTCATACTCGATGGTACCCGTTCCTATGCCCCCCAGGGGAAGAGCATTGTTTCATATGAATGGGATTTCGGGGATGGCAAAACAGGTTCAGGAGCGGTTGTTACTCACATATTCCCAGCAGGAAAGCATACAGTGAAGCTTACGACTACCGATGATTCCGGAAACACGAGTACCGCCACCCGGGAATTTAACGTGCTGCCTGCCGATTATCCCAACCTGTACCTGTACCTGCCCTTTGACAGGGATTGCCTCGATGCTTCAGGCAAAAACCTGACGGTTGCAAGCGGTGAAAAAATACTTTTTGAAAACACGACCTCGGGAAGGGCAATCCGCTTTGACAACAAAGAGAGTCGCGGAATCAGCGTAAATCACAGCAGTTACCTCGATGGACAGGATGAGATTACCATAGCCTTCAAGGCCAAAAAGAACTCAAAGGACACGTCGGCAACCCTTATCCATAAACATATCGTATACAGCGTGAATATTACCTCCAGTGGTTTTTCGGCCAGCATAAACACCGAAACCGAATCGAAGAAAGTTATCGCAGAAAGGGTCGTCAGCGATACCGACTGGCATCATTACGCCATAACCTACAACGGTTCGGCGATTATAGCCTATCTGGATGGTGTGGAATGCGCCCGTGTCCAGTGCACGGGAAAGATAAGGCGTGATGCCAGCCGGGCGGTAATCATTGGCCGCAACCCCTGGGGAGCCAGCTTCGATGGATTGATGGATGAGATCAGGATATATGACCGGGCGCTGAGCCGGGACGAGATAAAACACATCATGGAGAGCAATCATGTGGGCTACAGGCTTACGGTTGTCGCCGTCAACGGTTATGTCACGGTAAATCCCGTGAAGAAATATTATATGCCCGGTGAAACTGTGGAACTGATCGCATCCCCGAAGCCCGGGTACAGCTTCAGTTACTGGTCGGGAGACATTTGTGGGAGCCGCATTAGTGAAACGATTGTCATGGACGGCGATAAAGCGGTTGGAGCGATGTTCGATACCTGGACGCCTCCCGGCTCCGAGGCGGAACGCTGGAACAAATAATAAACTGCATTATCTTTCCAATTCTTAGAATAATGCAGTTCATTGCTTTGGTAAATACTATTCCAGTTAACATACATGACCGTGGGGTATAAGGCTCGGGGGCATCTTAATCCCGTCGGCCATGATGACAGCATCCGCCGCAGCGGTCTATGTTGGGGCACTGTATCTTATCATTCTTTCTTGATTGAACGACGTTTACACTTAAATATACAGTTTCAAGTTTATTGCTTCCGCATTTGGGACATCTTATCCGCCTGTTCTCTTTGTCGCTGATGGAAGCCATTTTGTTGAACACTTCGCCACATTTGCATTTCAGGTCATAAAAAGGCATATCGGTCACCTCCTGATGTGTGTAAGGGGAAAAGCCTGTCCACCCGTTACTTATGGTATAGCTTCTTTGTCTGGTACTGGGGTTCACAGGTAAGATGGACGCCCAGCTTCTTAAATACGTTCTCATCAACCCTGGACAGGATAACCGATGAATGGGCTTCGCAATCTTTTAGCTTGGGAAGCTGTTCCAGAGCCAGAGCCGCAGTGGGATTGGTGGCCGCACAAATGGACAGGGCAATCAATATCTCGTCGGTATGCAAACGGGGATTTCTGTTACCCATGTGGCTTGTTTTCAATACTTGAATGGGTTCAATTACAATGGGTGAAATCAGGTGAATGTCATGGTGAATCCCGCCCAGTTCCTTTAGAGAATTGAGCAGAGCAGCCGCCGAGGCTCCCAGAAGAGATGTGGTCTTTCCTGTGACGATGCGTCCGTCATGGAGTTGGATTGCAACTGCGGGTCCGCCCGTCGACTCGGCTCGGGCAAGAGCTGCGCCAACCACGGGTCTGTCCTTTGAGGATATGCCCAACTGCTTCATCAAGAGTTCAAGCCTGTATACCTCAGCTTTCTCTGCAAGGCCCTGACGCAGTGCGCAATAGGTGTTGTAATACCGGCGTATGACTTCCTGCTCGGATGCCCGGCAGACAATATCGTCATCGGTAATACAATGTCCTGCCATGTTTACACCCATTTCGGTAGGGCTCTTATATGGAGACTGTCCTTTGATCTTTTCAAATATGGCATTGAGCACCGGGAATATCTCGACATCCCTGTTATAGCTTACGGCAGTCGTGCCATAGGCCTCAAGATAGAATGGGTCGATCATATTGACGTCGTTAAGATCGGTTGTTGCTGCCTCATAGGCCAGATTGATGGGATGCTTGAGCGGAAGATTCCAGATGGGGAATGTTTCGAATTTAGCATACCCGGCCTCTTTTCCATGCTTATGTTCATGGTACAGCTGGGAAAGGCAGACAGCCATTTTCCCGCTTCCCGGTCCGGGGGCGGTTACCACCACCAAGGATCGTGATGTCTCGATATAATCGTTCTTTCCATAGCCGTCATCGCTTACTATCAGCGGAAGATTGGAGGGATAGTCCGGTATGGGATAATGCCTGTATACCTTAATCCCAAGGTTCTCGAGCCTCTTTTGGAACAGATCGGCTGAATACTGGGAGCGGTATTGTGTAATGACTACACTACCTACAAAAAGCCCTATATCACGGAATGCGTCGATCAGTCTGAGAACATCCATGTCGTAGGTAATTCCCAGATCTCCGCGCCGCTTGCTCTTTTCAATATCATCGGCGTTGATGGTGATGACGATCTCAGCCTGATCCTTTAGCTCCAGAAGCATTTTAACCTTGCTGTCCGGCTTGAAACCCGGAAGCACCCTGGAGGCATGGTAATCGTCAAAAAGCTTTCCGCCAAACTCAAGGTACAGCTTACCGCCAAAGAGGGCGATCCTCTCAAGTATTTTCTGTGATTGCAGATGCAAGTATTTTTCGTTGTCAAATCCTATTTTAGTCATAATGGACCCCTAAAACGCATAATAATAGTATTTAATAAAGGATGGATATCCTTTCCCCTACCAACAATATCATAATGGTTCCATGTCGGTCAATTGTCTCCCTAGTCATGTCGTCTCTTCAAGCACAGAAGTGCAGTGAGGGCACCTGATAGCCTTTATGTCTATCTCAGTGCAGCAATACTTGCATTTCTTCTTTGTAGGGGCTTCATCCTTCTTGCGGGTAAACTTGCTTACCTTTTTCATTACAAAATAGATGGAAAATGAGATGATCAAAAAGTCTACCACATTATTGATAAAGAGCCCGTAACTAATTGCTGCATCACCGACTTCCAAGACCAGGTTGGAAAAATCAATTTTTCCCAGCAGGATGCCAATAGCGGGCATGATGATATCGTTGACCAAAGATGTAACGATCTTTCCAAAAGCACCGCCTATGATTACACCTATGGCCAGATCTATGATATTTCCCTTAATTGCAAATTTCTTAAAGTCTTTCATCATGGTAATTCCCCCGTTCAATTTAATAATATATAAAACCTATACCCATGGAGGAGAAACAACTATCAAATTTTGCTGATTTCCATAAGTATAAGATTTCATTTTTATCCGAGGATATGTAAAGATTTCTGTACTATTTCACTATTATACACGAATTAAGCCTGCCAGGCGGATACTAAAAAACTGCCAGAACACCTGTCCATTGGTTGAGCTTTAACAGGATGTTGGGATGTCTCATGGCTCGACCTTAAACAGAGCGGAGACCTCAGGCTTTATAGTATTGACATATGGACGGCATAGGAACAGCATAAATGTAACAAAAATAGAATTGTAACCAATACAGTTTATATGGTATAATAATATCAGCATTATTACATTGCGGAGGAAGTGATGGAATTGAGCAATAAAACAGAGATCATCGGATCCATGCTCTTAAAGGAAAACATAAAACCATCCTATGCCAGGATCAGGATAATGGAATACCTTCTGTCCAGGAAGAGCCACCCTACCGTGGATGAGATATATACCGCATTGGTGAAAGAGATACCCACCCTTTCCAAAACAACGGTATACAATACCCTGAACCTCTTTGTAAAATCCAATATCGCCAGGGTTATCACCATAGAGGAGAACGAAACGCGCTACGATGCAGATATGAGTTGCCATGGGCATTTCAAATGCGAATCCTGCAAAGCCATCCGTGACTTCTCCTTTAAGTGTGCCGCCATCGACACCAGCGACCTGGACGGTTTTTTGATCCGTGAAAAAAATGTCTACTATTACGGACTCTGCCCTGAATGTCTGGCAAGCGAATCACAGGACTGATACTGCTGTAATGTGGGAAGACTTGTAAGACAGGGGGAGAGAACACCATGATAAGACCACTCATCGCAATACCCATGGGTGATCCGGCGGGTATAGGCCCGGAAATTGTAGTTAAGGCTTTGGCCGGGAAGGAACTCTATGGCTTAAGCAAACCCCTCGTTGCTGGTGACAGCGATGTTGTCAAACAAGCCTTAAAGCTCTGCGGGCTGAATCTGGATATCCATAGTATAAGTGATCCGGAGGAGGGACTATATAGGCCGGGCACCATAGATTTAATCGATCTGGACAATGTGGACATTGGCGAGCTTCAATTGGGAAAGGTTCAGGCCTTGGGCGGGAAGGCCTCCTACGAGTTCATTGAAAAATCGGTGCAGCTTGCCCTTGACCGTAAGGTGGATGCCATAGCCACCACCCCCATTAATAAAGAATCATTGAAGGCCGCCGGGATTGATTATATCGGGCATACCGAGATTCTGGCCGGGCTCACAGGAACCCATGATCCCCTGACATTGTTCGAAGTGAGAGACCTGAGGGTGTTTTTCCTAACCCGTCATGTCTCCCTTAGAAAGGCCTGTGAAATGATCACAAGAGAAAGGCTACTGGATTATATCAAGAGGTGTACCGAGGCTCTTCACAGGCTTGGTATCACCGGGGGTACCATGGCGGTGGCGGGATTGAATCCCCACTCCGGAGAGCATGGTCTTTTCGGTGATGAAGAGGTAAACCATATAGAACCGGCAATTTTAGAAGCCAGAAGGCTTGGCTATGATGTGGCCGGTCCAATTGGTGCGGACTCGGTATTCCACATGGCTCTGACAGGCCGCTTTAACTCTGTGCTGTCCCTTTATCATGACCAGGGACATATTGCTACAAAAACCTTGGATTTTGAAAGGACTATCGCCCTTACTGTCGGTTTACCCTTTTTGAGAACCTCTGTGGATCATGGGACTGCCTTTGATATCGCCGGAACGGGAAAGGCGAGTGCTGTCAGCATGACCGAGGCAATCATAACGGCCGCAAAATATGCACCTTTCTACAACAGGAACATATAGTGAAAACCAGTAAAAGGGGCAGCTATCTCATTAGCTGCCTTTTTGTGTTGGGTTTTTATGCTATAATTAGTTTAGTCAGCAGCAAATGTATGAACAGGGTAAATAACAGTATAGTGAGGTTGCCATGAAGAGGGCTTTTGCCGTTGGAGTTGCGACAGTACTCCTTGTTTTTGGGTTTTTGATCACCTTTTCGGTTGGTTATTTTCAAAGTCAGAGTCTTAACCTGCTTGAAGGAAAGAATGTGTTCCGGAAAAACGGGTATAGACCCGAGTATCATTTTGCTGTTATCGGGCAGGCTGATGATACCTTCTGGAAATCTGTCAGGGAAGGCTGCCTGGCTGCCGCCAGTGAATTCCAGGTGGCAGTTGAATTCAATGTTCCGCGTTTTACAAATCTTGAAGAACAGATGAGGTACCTGGATATTGCCATCGCATCAAAGGTGGACGGTATTGTTACCCATGTACTGGATGAGGAGAAGTTCACGCCCCTTATTGACAAAGCCGTTGATGCCGGCATCCCTGTCATCACTGTGGAGGCTGAGGCAAAAAAGAGCAAGCGCAATGCTTATGTGGGCACCAATACCTTCAACCTTGGTCGTGAAGCCGGCAAGCTGGTACTGGAAGCTATGGGCGAGAGGGCTAATATAGCCATCATTCTCAGTGACTATATTGATGGTGCCGTTAATGTTCCCCAAAACCTCCGGATCGCCGGCACCAAAGATGCCCTTGAGAACATGCCCGGTATGACCATAAGAACCTTTTCATCCAGCGCCGGCTTTTTCAGCGCCGAAGAGGTTACCAGAAGAATACTCATCGACTATCCCGAGGTGGATGCCATTATCTGCACCAGCGCAAAGGATACCATCAGTTCAGCCCAAATCATAGTGGATCTCAACAAGGTAGGGCAGATCACTCTGATAGGTTATGACGATGCGCCTGAAATCCTCAGATACATTGAAAAGGGGGTTATATACGGTACAGTTGTGGCCAACCCCTATGAAATAGGTTATGAAAGCATCCGATCCCTGATTGAGATAAAGAAGAACAGGATGACATCTACATATGTGGATACGGGGGCAAAGGTGGTCACTTACGACAATATTGGGGACTATACGGACACCCTCACCAAGAATGCCGACGAGGAACAATCAGAGCCATGAAAAAGTTTATCAGGTTTTTATCGCTTAACCGGATCAGAAGAAAGCTCATACTCTACTTTATGGTGACCACGCTTCTTATGGCAATGGCGTGCTTTGTCTCCTATTTCAACGCACAGATGCTGGCCTCGGGCATGGATGCCATTTTTGAGAACAACCAGTACCTGAGCGATATCAGCGATAATGTAGCCAATGTTCAGAGCACCCTGGAGAGTTTCCTGTCAACCAGCCATTCTGAAAGCCTTAAGGATTATTTCAGATATTCCGCCAACCTGAGAAAGACCGGTGAAGACATTAAAGACATGGTTTACGACACCGACAGCGGATTATTGATGCACGATATTGGAAATATGATAATCACATATCTGGGCTACAGCGATACCGCCGTCAATGCAAAGCGTGGCAGGGATATCGAAGGGTATACTCAAAACTATGCCGAAGCCAGCAAGGTTTATGACTATATCAATCTCTATATAAATAGGCTGACCCAGAATCAGTTCCAGGAGAACACAAAGGGCTATACCATCATTTCGGGCCGGCTTGGGTACATACTGCTGATCAACCTTTTGATAATAATTGCCACCATTGCCTTCAACATTATTTTCATCATAAGGATTACATTCAAAACCACCCAGCCCATTATCAGCCTGGCCAGAGCCGCCAATGACATTTCAAGGGGCAAATATGATGTTGAACAGGTTACTGTTGACAGCGACGATGAAATAGGCGTGATGGCAGATGCCTTCAACCGCATGGCTGAAAGCATCAAGGCACAGGTTGCTGCCATCAAAGAGAAAGCAGAACTGGAAACCCGGCTGAAGGAACAGGAGATGCAGAACCTTCTGATGAAGAGCCATCTGAAGGAAACCCAGCTTCAGGCCCTGCAGTCCCAGATCAACCCCCACTTCATCTTCAACACCTTAAACGCCGGTGCCCAGCTTGCCATGTTTGAAGAAGCCGACAGAACCTACCTTTTCATAGAGTGCTTTGCCAGCCTGTTCCGCTACAATCTGAGAAGCCTGGACAGCCCCGTAACCCTCAGGGAAGAGATCGAAAACATCAATAACTATATTGCATTATTGAAGGTGAGATATGCCGACAGGATTAGTTATTCCCAGGAAGTGGATGAGAGTGTTGTGGATATCCCGGTGCCCTGCATGGTGCTTCAGCCCTTGATTGAGAACGCATTTATTCATGGCATCAGCGAGCTTGAATCGGGTGGGACCATCACTCTGAGGGTCAGGGAGGATGACGGGGACTATATCATTGAAATCGAGGATAATGGTGTGGGAATGAGCCAGGAGAAGATTAATCAAATACTTGGGGAGGATGCCGAAGACGGAAGCCCCACGGAGTCTGTAGGTCATACCACGGGTATCGGAACAAGAAATGTTATGCAGCGACTTAAGAACTTTTTTGACTATGAAAAGGTTATGAGTATTATAAGCAGCAAGCCAGGAGGTACAAGGGTCGTGATCAGCATACCTAAAATCTGCGTACAGAGGAAGAAGGAATGTCATCGTGCTTAGGATAATGGTGGTTGATGACGAGAACATCGTGATCGATTCAATTAAATTCATCGTGGAAAAGAATTTCGACAATGTGGTGGTGGCAGGAACCGCCAGGTCGGGACGTGAGGCAATCGAAAAGGCTGAAGCGGTTAAACCCGATCTGATCTTCATGGATATACGCATGCCGGGTATCAACGGTATTGATGCCATTCGTGAGATCAAGGCGGTCTACCCTCAGGTTGAGTTTGTTATCCTTTCAGCCTGCGAACAGTTTGAATTTGCAAAGGAAGCGGTAAACCTGGGTGTGACAGAATACCTGCTCAAGCCTGTTAACCGCATGAAGATTGTTGAGATCATCAGACAGGCAGAACACCGGATTTTTGAGGCAAGGAAGAAAAAAAAGATGGAGCTGGAACTGAAGGAGAAGTTTGAACGGGTTCTCCCGGTGCTGGAGCATGGCTTCATCTATTCCATACTCCTCTACGAGGACTACAATCAGGAATTGGAAAAGTATCGACGTTTATTGGATCTTCCTGAGGACACGGGCTATGTGATGACCCTGGAATTCGGGGAGCAGAAGCAATCAGGGAACTTCGGAAATGTTATAGGGTCAAATGTTTTAAGCCAGTCCTTCTATCCCCAGCTCAGGGATATTATCAAGAACCGTCTGGACTGTATTGTGGGGCCGGTCATGCTAAACCGTATCATCTGCTATGTTCCTGTACCCGCACAGAATGACGATTACAGCGAAAGGCTGGAGGCAGTGGAGGCAGGAAAATACATTATTGAAAGGATATCTAAACGGGTTGACGTATCCTTCCGCATGGGCATCGGCAGCATTCAAAAAAGCGAAAATGTGCTTACTTCCTTCTCCGAATCAATACGGGCTATAAAGCATGCCAAGGAAAATGAAATCGTGCATATCCATGATATTCCGGAGGAAGCGAAGATAAATCAAACCTTCTTCAATATCAAAGAGAAGCAGCTGCTGGAAAAGGCTGTTTTAGGTGAGACGGGAGAATGCCTTACCCTCTTTTCGCAAATATATGATGAACTGGCAACAAACTCCCAGTACACCTTTGAGGATATCAAGGGAAGGTTTTTGGAACTTATGGTCGTGCTCCACCGGCAGGCTCTGGAATATGATATCGAAGACAAGGATGCCCTGAAGGGCAGAAGCTATCTGAGGGAGTTTCTCGACATTGAGGAGTCCGTGCTCCTGAAAAACTGGTGCAAGGCTCAGATTGAGGTCATCACCCTGGGAATAAAAGCAGCGAGGGCAAAACGCTGTCATTACCTGATCAGTACCGCCAAGAGCTTCATTGACGCCAACTTCCACAGGGATATTTCCCTGGAGGAGGTTTCCAGGGAGACAGGGCTTAGCCCACAGTATTTCAGCAGGTTCTTCAAGGAGGAAACAGGGGAGAATTTTATCGATTACCTCACCCGGATCCGTATCACTGAGGCAATAAAGCTTTTAAAAAACCAGAAGCTCAGCGTTAAGGAAGTCAGTTATCAGGTGGGGTATAACGACCCTAATTATTTCAGCAAGATATTCAAGAAGATAACCGGACTCAGTCCCTCCGGACTTAGGGAATGAAATAATCCATGGGGATCAGCGTACCGCTCAAGGCATAAGGAGGTGTCTTCATTGTTTGATGTAAGATTTGGAAGGATCATGCTCGCTTTGTTCTGCATGTTCTTACTGGTGATATCCGGGTGCACAGCCGAGGATGTGATTCCGGCACAGCCAGTGGGGAAAGACCAGGAATCGGTCATCAGGATGGGCTTCTCCATGGGATCAACGGTTCAAGAGCGCTGGCAAAGGGACAGGGATATCTTTGTAGCGAGGGCGAAGGAACTCGGTGCAGAGGTGCTGGTCCAAAACGCGAACAATGACAATGAGGAACAGATGAGACAGGTCAGGTATCTGATAGAACAGGGTATTGACATTCTTGTTATCATCCCCCATGATGCTGAGGCGAGCGCCGAATCGGTACGGATGGCAAAAAAGGCAGGCATTAAGGTAATTGCCTATGATCGTCTGATAAGGAACGCAGGAGCGGATCTGTATATATCCTTTGACAATGTAAAGGTAGGGGAATACAAGGCCAAAGCGCTCCTGGAAAGGGTTCCGAAGGGCAACTATGTGATCATAAGGGGTGCGCCCACCGACTACAACAGTGTTATGCTGTACCAGGGATATATGAATGTGCTTCAGGAGCCTTTAAATTATGGGGATATAAGGATAGTCACTGAGGAGCCTGCCCATGACTGGGCTTACGAAGAGGCCTTCAGCTGTGTGGAACAGACCCTTGAGCAAGGGGTGGAGATACACGCTATTATTGCCGCCAATGATACTCTGGCTTATGCCGCCATAGAGGCTCTTTCAGAAAAAAGGCTGGCGGGAAAAGTACCCGTAGTGGGGCAGGATGCTGATCTTTCCGCATGCCAGCGGGTTGTGGAGGGAACACAGCTAATGACAGTCTACAAGCCCATAGACAAGATTGCCAAGGCTGCGGCAGAAGCAGCAGTCAAAATGGTTAAGGGAGAGAAATTGAACACTGATGAAACAATTTTTGACGGAACATATCAGGTGCCCTATCTCAAGATAGAACCCATCCCGGTAACCATGGATAACATGATGGATACCATCGTAAAAGACAGCTTCCATCGTCTGGAGGATATTTTTATCAATGTACCCAGGGATCAATGGCCAAGTATTGATTAATCCCAGTGAGCGACAGCCTCTTGATGGAAGGTTGTAATAGAACAGAAAAATTTTAACCTCAAGAATTTACCCATGTCCTACCGGGATTTGAACAAGGGTATAAAATGCCCAGTACTTTCTTAATTATCTCCAGAGATTATAATGACTCCTTCATATAGAATAAATATGGGTGCAAGGCCTAAAAAAATG
>JAAYTP010000161.1 GCA_012518025.1 Clostridiaceae bacterium | reverse complement strand
TGGGAGGTGGATTGGCATCCACCATTATGAGTTTTCCTCTGTCAGACACCATTAAGGCTTTTAAGGCCGTACCCCTTGCCTTTAAACCATCTAAGTTTGATCCTTTTCAAACCATTCAGATGCTGGTTGAACTTTCCCAGAAAGCGCGCAGGGAAGGCCTGCTTGCACTGGAGTCCGCACAGGATGATATTAAGGACAATTACCTGAAAAAAGCTCTGGAATTGGTTGTGGACGGGATTGAGGCAGAAATGGTTAAGACATCCATGCAGTTTGAAATAGACAGTATGGTTGTTCGTCACAGCACCGTCCAGGCATACTTTAAAACTCTTGCCGCACAGTTTCCGGCCTGGGGTATGATCGGGACGCTGATGGGACTTGTGAACCTGCTAAGGAGCATGGATGATCCGTCCAATATAGGTCCCGCAATGTCCCTTGCAATCATCACAACCTTTTACGGAAGTGTTCTGGCAAACTTTATATGCACTCCGATTGCAAACAAACTTCAAGGAAGTAGTGCAGAGGAGATCAGGATGAGGGAAATGATTATGGAGGGAATTCTCTCCATTCAATCAGGCGAAAACCCCCGTCTGATGGAGCATAAACTGAAGACATTCCTGTCTCCAGACCAAAAGGTGCAATATGAGAGTATGATTATGAAAGAAAGGGAAGGCGCTCAGGAAAAAGGGTTTGAATCAGTCCAGGAGTAGTACCGATATGTTCCGAATTTATATTGTGTATTGAGCAAGCCATCAGTTGGGTAGCGGTTTATCATGCATGATGGCTGAGCTTATTTAGAAGGATTGGAGTGAAGAGATACTTGTCCAGAAAAAAACAAAGACAAGAAGAATCATCGGGTGCTCCGGAATGGATGACTACCTATAGCGATATGGTCACTCTGCTGCTGACCTTTTTCATCATGCTCTTCTCCATGGCAACCATCGATAAGAATAAGTTTACCGATATTGCCAAATCTCTCTCCAATTCATTGATGAACCTTAGCACGGGGGAGTCCATCCTGGATTCCAGCGGTAAGAGCATCATCACCGTTGATTTTGTCAACCCCAGCGACAAGAACCTGCCTGAGCAGAAGGAGAAGTATATAGAAAGTGCTGAAGAAATGGTTATTGATGCACAAAGGCAGATTCACAACATGGAGATGGACATTGCCAAGGATGAAATACGGCAGGCTGTGGAAGCCCAGGGTATAGGCGAGAAGGTTGAAATCGTTGAAGAGAAGGACTATATTCTTGTAAGGCTTGAGTCCGAGGTCTTCTTCGATTCTGGAAGCGCCGACATAAGGCCTGGAGGATTTCTTGTACTTCAGCAGTTTGCTGAGATCCTGAGAAACATAGATAATGAGATCCTGGTCTCGGGGCATACCGATAATGTCCCCATCAACACACCGCTATACAAGTCAAACTGGGAGCTTTCAACAGCCAGAGCCACCACGGTGGTCAGGTATTTTACTGAAACCCTGGGTCTGGATCCTGTGAAGTTCACTGCTACCGGTAATGGAGAATTCCGTCCCATAGGAGATAACAATACCGCCGAAGGGCGCCAGCGAAACAGACGTATCGAGATAATGATCATGAAGTAAGAACGGGAAATATATTATAATGGTATCCGTAAAATCTTTGTTTGGGAGAGAACTATGGATACCATTGTGAGTGAAATTGCAAAAACCCGTATGATCAGGGATGTTAATGATGCTCTGTCA
>JAAYTP010000160.1 GCA_012518025.1 Clostridiaceae bacterium | reverse complement strand
TTTGGGGCAGCCCTTTTTTATACCGGGCTAGTAATAAGGCTGTATCCCATGATGACATACTCCCAAACCAATTGGCTCAGGAAATTATTAATAGATTGTTCATCGATTTTTTACAAGTTTATTGTAAAATAATCTTGGCAGCCCATGTTTTGATGATGGGTTCATCTTAACCTTATAATATTAACATGAGCGGGAGTATTTGCTGAATAGTACAGAAATGAGGCTGATGCAGGATATGAATACCATGGCCAGGGTTCTAGTTGTGGATGATGATATAAACATATGTGAGCTTATCAGAATCTACCTGGAAAAGGAAGGCTTTCAGGTGACTGTATGCTATAACGGCCGGAAAGCCATTCAGATGTTCAAGGAAGAGACGCCGGATATCGTGATTCTGGACATCATGCTTCCTGGGATGGATGGCTGGCAGGTGTGCCGTGAAATCAGGCGATTAAGTGATATTCCAATCATAATGCTCTCGGCAAAGGATGAAACCTTCAACAAGGTTCTTGGACTTGAGCTGGGAGCCGATGACTATATGGTAAAGCCCTTTGAGCCTAAGGAACTGGTTGCCAGAATACGTGCCGTTTTAAGGCGGTTCGAACGGCATGAAGATATGCCGGATCAGCTTGTTTTCCCGGGTCTTATGATTAATAAGTCCACATACTCGGTTAAGATAAATGGAAAGGATGTGGAGATGCCTCCCAAGGAACTGGAGCTCCTTTATTTTCTTGCATCAAACCCAAACAAGGTTTTCACGAGGGAGCAGCTTCTAGAGAATGTGTGGGGGTTTGATTTCTTTGGTGATACCCGCACAGTGGATGTGCATGTGAAAAGACTCCGGGAAAAGTTTGAGCCAGATGAGTCCAGGTGGTACATTAAGACGGTTTGGGGTGTAGGCTACAAATTTGAGGTGAAATAATGAGGAAATCCCTCTTTGGTAAGGTATTAGCCATATTGGTGGCGGTGCTTATTGTCTGCTTTTCAGTTACCGGAGTCCTGTTAGGCATTGGTCTTAACAGGCTGTCGGCTGACCAGAAGGCTGAACAGCTTCAGATGGTGGCTGAAAAGACAGAACAGGCCTTGGGCTATTTTTTGAATCAGTTGAACGGCTTTGTGGACACAGAGCTCTTTACCAATTATCTGGAGTCCATTGCGGAAAACTCGGGTTCGGTTATATGGGTGGTCAGAACCGATGGGTCCATCCTGTTCTATTCCTCTACACCGGCATCAGTTGTCAATAACCTTGAGAGAAATGTTGATGGATGGTACAGCCTTCCGGAGGATTGGGAGTATCAGCCCCGTAGACGCGGTTACAGCTACCAAAGCGGCGATTTTTATGGTTTGTTCAGGGATACGGGTGAGAAATGGGTCACTGTATCCAGAAACTTCAGCATTACGGGGATACCCCCCCATGGCATAACAGCCGAGGGTATTATACTGGTTCATTCCAAGCTTCCTACCATGAGTAACACTAAATACTCAATCCCCAGAATATTCCTAATATCGGGGGGTATAGGTTCTTTGGCGGCATTGATGCTGGCTTTCATATTATCGCGCCGTATGGTCAAGCCTCTGACCGAGATGAGGCAGGCTGCCAGCAGAATTGCATCAGGAGACTTTAATAAGCGCATCACCATCCGAGGTGAGGATGAGATCGCAGAGCTTTCCCGAAGCTTCAACTACATGGTGGATGCGTTGGAAAACCTTGAGAATACTCGGCGTGAATTCTTAAGCAATATATCCCACGAACTCAGAACCCCCATGACCACCATCAAGGGGTTCATAGACGGTATACTGGATGGGGTCATCCCGCCCGAAAACCAAAGTACCTATCTTTCCATCGTCCGTGATGAGGTTAAACGGATGGAGAAGCTTGTAAACGATATTATGGATCTGGCAAGGTTTCAGGCAGGGGATAACAGGCTCAACATAACGGTGTTTGATATAAACGAAAGGATAAGACGCAGCGTTATCAGCCTCCAGCAAATGTTCATTAAAAAGAATCTGGAGTTTATGGCAGAATTCGAAACCGAGCGCCTTTTTGTCAAAGCAGATGCGGACGCCATTCAGAGGGTTTTACTCAATCTTCTTCACAATGCCATCAAGTTTACTCCTGAAGGAGGGAAGATCATTGCGCGGACATATACAAAAAATAAAGTGTATGTGGAGGTTGAGGATAACGGACCTGGTATACCCAAAGAGGAACTGCCCCATATTTTTGACCGGTTTTACAAGGCCGATAAATCCCGGGGTCTTGACAAGACAGGCGTTGGTCTCGGCCTGGCCATTGCCAGAAACATTATGCTTTCGCATGGTGAAACCATCAGGGCTAAAAGTGAGGAGGGCAGAGGTACGAGTTTCATATTGACCCTACCTGTCGCCGATGAGTCGGAGATATACAAATAGGTATCCGGAGATTATGTTTACAATTTATTCATACGGAATACATAATTTTTGTCTATAATTAAACCAACGAATTAAGAAAGGAGATGTCAGTATGGATGGATTTGAAAATCGTGACCGAAACAGTTTTCAGACCCATGAGGATCCTTCAGGAGAAGACAGATCCTTTGAGAATGATCAGTCTCACTACAGATATAAGGTCAATCCTGTAAGCCAGCCGTATGAAGATAGGTATGACGACTTGAAGACATCCTCATTCTATAATGAAGGTTATAAAAAGCCGGGTAAGGGGAAGCTTAAAGGGTTATTGGTTCCCTTGCTCATTGTAGCCCTGATAAGTTCCATGATTACAGGAGGTCTGGTAGCCTCATATTTTACCTTTGTTTCACCTTCGATAAATCAGCCGGAAGCAAGGAATGGCAGTTCAGGTGACAATATAGTGCCGGAGAATACAGATGTTAAGAGGGTGGAAATTGTAAACACCACCGAAACTCCCGTGGTTGCAGTTGCGGAGAAGGCCAGCCCGTCCATTGTGGGTATCGCTGTCAAATATGCCTACAGCGACATTTGGTTCGGCCAGCATGAAGGTAACGGTCAGGGATCGGGCATAATCTACAGAAGTGACGGCTACATTATCACCAACAACCATGTCATTGAAGCCGCCATGGATGGAGACAGCAAGAACAAAATCTCCAAAGGCTCTTCTATAAAGGTTATTCTCCCCAATCATGTGGATGAACCCTATGATGCGGTTGTTATAGGCAGGGACGCAAAAACCGATATAGCCGTCCTCAAGATAGATTTGACAGATTTACCCGCTGCCGATTTCGGGGATTCGGATAAACTGAAGGTGGGTGAACTGGCTGTAGCCATTGGTAATCCGGCCGGGCTGGAGTTCATGGGTTCGGTAACAGTAGGGTATATAAGCGGTCTTAACCGTTCCATAACCTTTGATGACGGCAAGAGCATGAAGCTTATTCAGACCGATGCGGCCATCAATCCTGGAAACAGTGGCGGTGCACTGTTAAATGCCAGTGGGCAGGTGATCGGTGTGAATTCTGCCAAGATTTATTCCGGGGGATATGAAGGTATCGGGTTTGCCATTCCCTCCAACATAGCCCGCGAAGTAGCCGATTCGCTGATAGAAAGCGGCTATGTCAAAGGCAGACCACAGATTGGAGTCACCATTGATCTGAGATTCTCGGAAGAGATTGCTAAAATGAATGGTGTTCCCTATGGTGTACTTGTTTTGGATGTATCTCCCCTGAGCGCAGCCTTCAGAGCTGGAATCAGACCCGGAGACATCATCACAAAATTCAACGGCGCCTCTGTTACCAGCTTTTATGAGCTTGAAGCCGAAAAGAATAAATTCAAAGCTGGGGATACTGTGGAGATAGAGCTCTACAGAATGCCTGAAAAGGGGAAACCCTCGGACGGAACCTATAAAACAGTAGAGATTACCCTGGATGAGGATCAGGGATAGTATTGATATCACATCATGACATAGTGGTGTAAATAACCTGGCCGGCTGAAGAGACTCAGCCGGTTTTTTTACGTTCGTTACATTTAAACGAACGTTGGTTACATTTCGTCAAAAATATAGTGTTTTCATGCTATACTTGAGGAAATTGGCGGACGGTGATGGCATGCTGGATAAATGCGGTTCCAGGATAGCTGGTGTATTGTGCGATAATCGCATTATAAGAGAAGAAGATAAAGAGATTATCGTGTATGGATTGGATGCCCTGCTGTCCACCTTAATAAATCTTGTCATCATCCTTGGACTGGGGCTGATTTTAGGACAGCTCAGACAGACAGTGGTTTTCCTGCTGTCCTTTGCCGCTCTTGCTAGCCGCTTTACAAGCTGCATTATTATTGTCTATCAGCCAGAGATGCCTCAGAAGGTCAGATCCATGAAAGGAGTAGGCAGTATAATCAATCACTCGTAAAAATTTTTCAGCCCAACCCGCTATACCAACCAACCGGGCTGAATGAAAAGATAATTATGTTCCGATGGGATCGTCCTTTTCCCCTGAGCTCCCCCCCGCACAGGCCAAAGGCTCGATTCCTGAGGCAAATATGCCTGGGCATAATTGTCAGAAAAGCATCGTGTACACCCTCACGATGCTTTTCAATTTCACTTTTCCTCATAGGAAATAAAACGACAAAATAACCATAAGCTTG
>JAAYTP010000159.1 GCA_012518025.1 Clostridiaceae bacterium | reverse complement strand
TTTGTCAATAGTTATAAATACTTTTACCTAGAAAACTTGAAACACAAAGAACCAGATGATATAATACTCATAGTAAAAGCAAGATAAATCGGTTTATCTATTTGACTTACTATATGAAGGGCTGTGATTTGCTTTGCGCGCAACATTGCAAGACGTAGCAAAAAAGGTCGGACTTTCCACAACAACGGTATCACTGGTACTGAATAACAAACCCAACAGAATATCTGAAGCGACCAAGGAGAAAATCCTTGCAGCCGCTCGTGAGCTTAATTACCGCCCAAACCATATTGCAGTCAGCATGGTTACTAAGGAAACCAAGACCATAGGGCTGATTCTGCCTGATATCAGCAACCTTTATTTTTCGGAGCTGGCAAGGGTTATTGAAGACGAATGCAATAAGCACGGGTACAATGTGCTGTATGGCAATACTCACGATTCTGTCAAGCGTGATTTTGAGTACCTGAATATCTTCCTCGACCGGAATGTTGATGCCATTATCATGTCTCTATCCAATTCCTTTGGTTTGGAGGATCAAAAGCAATTTTCAAGGATACTTGCAAATACCAATGTTCCCATTATTATGGTTGACAGAACGCTTGACACACAGGGTATTGTTTCGGTTGTGCTGGATCACAAGCAGGGAGGCTACCTTGCCACTAAACATCTGCTGAGTTTGGGACACAGAAGGATTGGATGCGTTTCTGGACCCGCGAACGTACCCAGTGCCATCCAAAGGCTGGAAGGCTACAAGCAGGCCTTGCTGGAAGAACAGATACCTTTTGATCCTGATTGGGTATACACTGGAGACTTCCGTGTGGAGAGCGGAAGCCGGGCACTGCCCTATTTGCTGGGGCAGAATGTATCAGCCATATTCGCATGTAACGATATGATGGCGCTGGGCATCTACCGTGAAAGCAGGCTTTATAACCTGCGCATCCCAAATGATCTGTCCCTTGTTGGGTTCGACGATATCTTCCTCTCGGATTTTCTTGATCCTCCCCTGACGACAGTGGCTCAACCAATTGCCGACATAGGAAAAGAGTGCGTCAAACAGGCCATGTTAGCCCTCAACAACGAAGCGACCGATGGCGGTACATTTGTGTTTAAGCCTGTCCTGAAAGTCCGGGGAAGCTGCAGGCCATATCAGAATAATTAGGAGAACATTTATGAGGATACTGAATTTTGGTTCTTTAAACATCGATCATGTATATCATGTAGACCATTTCGCGAGACCCGGAGAAACCATTGCCGCTCATAGTTTTGAACTCTTTCCCGGAGGAAAGGGTTTAAATCAATCCATTGCCCTGGCTCGTGCGGGGGCTGCCATATACCATGCGGGAAAACTCGGGCATGACGGAGAGATGCTGAAGGAAATCCTGGATAAGAATCGTGTCAATACCGATTATCTTGAGAAAGCCGATGAGGTATGCGGCCATGCGCTGATTCAGGTTACAAATCAGGGAGAGAACTCAATTATCATCTATGGCGGCTCCAACAAAACCATAACCGAGGATTTTGTGGATAGTGTTATCAGAGATTTTGGCCGGGAAGATATGGTTTTGATTCAAAACGAGGTAAGCTGCATAGGCTACATCGCCCGCAAATGCGCTGAGAGGGGTATGAGAATTGCCTTCAATCCTTCGCCCCTGGATGAAGAGTTGCTGAAGAGTTTTCCTTTTGAGCTGGTTTCCCTGTTTGTGGTTAACGAGATAGAAGGCCATGGGCTGACAGGTAAAGAAGAGACCCATGAGATTCTGGATGCTCTTATGATAAAGTATCCTGACTCTGCTGTCGTTCTGACCCTGGGGAACCGGGGTGCGGTCTACCGTGACAAGGCTCACACCTATACCCACGGCACATATGATGTGGAGGTTGTAGATACAACAGCTGCAGGCGATACCTTCACAGGCTATTTTCTCGGCTGCCTTTCTGCCGGAAACAGTATCCCTGAGTGCTTACGAAAAGCCTCTGTGGCTTCTTCTCTTGCAGTTTCAAGGGAAGGTGCCTCCTCATCCATACCCACAATGGATGAGGTTGATAAGGCACTCCATACATTAAGGTACAATCCGTATAAGGGCTGAACCTGCAACTACGCCTTTTTATTTCCCAAGGCCTTGCCAGTTGAAAATGAAAGGTCTTTTGTTATGCAAACATTATCTTTGTAACTCACCATTTGCGTCTCAAGTAAACGGCAAACCTGCTGACAGTATTCCACCATCTTATCAGGGTACCAGAGGAACTATCTCTATATCCCCCTTCCCATCGCCATCGTAATCATAGTAGATCTTTCCATCACTGCTTTCGGTAATAGTTATATCTGTTTTATTATCCCCATCCCCGTCATATTCCAGATCACCATCGGAATTCTGCCTGATTCCGCCATCCTGCTTACCATCGTCATTTAAATCAACTGTATAGTCATCCAAATCCGTATCTTTTTGTGGACTGTTGTAGTTCAGCGGCACCGGTTCAATACTTGCCGGCAGTTCCTTCTCGGTCTTCCTTGCATGACCCACGATACTCCCTTTGAACTTGAGAGGACCCAGCATGGGATAGTATATGGTTGCATAGGCAACGGGACCTCTGGTAATTACTGAAACCGGGCAGGGTTCAGATTCATCCTCCACAAACCCCTCGTGGTCCTCATCAAATTCCTCTCCCATGAATTCGATCATATCTACAGTAAGATTGAATATGCCCTTCCCGACAAAATCCTTCAGGTTCAGCCGTATCAGGCCGCTCTCTTCCTCTTCTTTGGAAAAGACAGGGTACAAAGTTAAGCCTGCATTCATGTCGCTCTCGCGATAAGCAAATACCAATGGTACTTCCATGCCCTCAACAAATGCCCCGGTATTGGTTTCAACGCCCCCGTAGAGAAACATTGCCTCACCCTTGTAAGGGCCTTGCATGGTCAGTACAGAAGGAGCCGACCTGTTCACCATGAGTATCTGACATCCGATGAACAGTTCCGATCCCTCGGGAGTTAACACTTTGTACTGGTCCTCCACTTCCAATACCCAGTCGAATCCATATCTTTCATGCCAGTTTGCGGCATGCTCAATATCAGCCTTGGTCACCTTTTTCACACCGTAAGCTGAAAAACTGTTTACAAAGGCTATCAACCCGCTTGACCCTCCGGCTTTGACTCTGTAGCATGGCACAATAGCATCAATCCCGCCGTTTTCATCCAGCTTGACGATTCTCAAGTCATCAGGTATTTTTTCAGTGGTCATATAGCAGATGCTCGCAGGGTAATCAATCAGGACATGACCTCCCGCTCCTTTTTCCTCAAGAATAAAACCGGGATAACCATCCGCTGTCAAAGGTGTGACCTCAAAGACAGTGTCCCCGATCACCGATCCCTCTATAAAGGATATATCAAGTGATGCATTATCCCCGCAGGGGATGGCGATGGTCCGAGCCTTGCCTGAACCGAGCTGGATCTCAACGGATTGTGACGGATCTGGCTGCCAGGTTGTGCTGCTTATGCCATCATCAGCAGACTCAGGATCCGGCTTTTTATCATCCTGTTTATCACTTGGCAAGCCTTCTGATGGGTTGTCTGTTTCATCTGCTGATCTTCCAGAACCGCTTTGTATATGGTCTGGTGCTTGCTGTCGGCTTAAGGCACAACCCGAAAAGACCATTAAAGCACAAATGAGAAGTAAAATAATTTTCCTCATGAAGCACTCCCCCATTTCTTATTACTACACCTTTGCTCTTAGTATAAAGTGGGATCACAGTATTTGTTTTAGGATTCCTGCTCCCTGGTCTTTGCGTAAAATTGCTGCCAAACCTGTCCTTATGCTTTTTTATACTCGAGAGGGGAAACGCCTGTTTTGCGCTTAAAGGTGCTGGAAAAGTGGGATACACTCACAAAACCGCATAAAATGGCAGTCTCAGAGACAGAGTGCTGCCCGCAGGCCAGAATATCCTTAGCCTTGTTTATACGCAATTCTATGAGGTACTGATAGGGAGTAAGCCCATATTTTTGCTTAAAGCTTCTGATAAAATGATAGGGAGACATGTTGATCTCATTGCAGATATCTTGAATTGAAATATTTGAGTTAAAATAGGTTCTTATATAGTCAAGGGACCGGGCAATGGCATTGTCAGAGTTGGAAGCCTCTTCAGGGATTGAGTTTAGATTTGTACTGAACTCACGCAACAGCAAGGTCATGATTTGGACCGCCATACAATCGAGCATTAAAGGAAATCTTTCCTCCCGCTCGACCTCCCGGCAGAAAGCACCAATTGCTTGCATGAATTCGCCTGAGTAGGGATTTTCCAACCTTAGAAATCTGATATCAGATGAGAAGCCCATATCCCGGGCGATGCGTTGTATCGCGTCCTTTTTGATCAGAAGGGAGATATACTCCTTTTTAGCCCCTTCTCCCGTTGACAGGATGGTGTCTCCGGGATTGAAAACTACAACCCTCCTATTTGTAAAGCTGTGTAGCTTACCATTTATATAGGTATCCGGCGGCGGGGCAGAAGGAAGTATCACATGGAAGTCTTCGGAATGAAACATTTTTCCTGCAATATAGGTTCTGGGCTTGAAAAGCGCTATATTACTGAAAAGATGCCTTTCAACCCTATTCATAATCGCATTGGGGATCTGATTGATAAAGCTTTCATATCCAGTCATAGACTACCCTCTGGGAATGAATTCACCTTGAGATTATCAAACCTGCTTTCAGATTACAAGCTTTCCTTACCGTATTCCTATTACATGAATCTTTTATGGGGCTCTGACCGTATTGGCATTGTGAGCTGAACCCTTTCTCAAGATATTAACAGAATAGAACAGTACAAGAAGGGCTACGCTCTTTATGCCTATTGACAGATCGATAAGACCCGATATCCATATCAGTAAAAGAAGGATTGTTGATAATCCCGATGACAGCACAAACAGCACAATATACCGCTTTACAGGATACATCAGGAATTTAGAAAGCTTTATGGCTGAGTTAAGCGATACAAAAGCGGATACCATGAGTATAAACAGCAGAAATCCAACACCCGAGGTCGTATGTAATCGATGTTCCATGAGCGTTGGAGTGTAGCCTGCCATAGCATTGGACGCCTGAATGGTCTCCCTGACCCTCGTGCAATAGAAGCTGAGATCAAAAATATTGTCCGCCGGAAGGTAGTCCGACGGTATGAAAACCCGGGGTCTGGTATATAGAATAAGGATAACCGAAAGGCCAACAAGCCCCAGG
>JAAYTP010000158.1 GCA_012518025.1 Clostridiaceae bacterium | reverse complement strand
GATATCAGTGTACTTGAAGGTTTATACAGGCTGGAAAACCTGTACGCATCATATAACCGGATAAGCGATATCAAAGTGCTGGAAGGGCCGACGGAACTGAAGCGGCTCTACCTGGAATCCAACCTGATAAGCGATATAAGCGCGTTGAAGGAATTGAAAAACCTTGAACGCCTGAACATCGGGAACAACCGGATCAGTGACATAAGCCCATTGAGGAAGATGAACAAGCTGAATTTCTTGTGGGCAGCCAGCAACCAGGTCAGCGATATCAGTGTACTGAAGGAACTGCCCAACCTTAAGGAAATTTACCTGAACGGCAACCCGATCAGCCAGGATGATATCGATGAGCTTACAGAAGCATTGCCCGATGCCCAAATATGGCATTAATGCGTGTCGAAGAAGGCTGAGCCTCAATGGTTCAGCCCTTTATTTTCTTCGTTTGCCTATGCTCTCTGCTGTTTCCCGCAGGCAAAGCTTTGCAACCTGTATTATAAGTAAATGATATAAAGTGCAAATAATACTGGATATTATTGACATTTATAGCTCTTTATATTAATGTGTACATAAACAGCAACTATCCAGACCATTTAACATCACCAGGCTGCAATTCTGCAGGAAAGCGAGGAAGATAAATATGAAAAAGAAAACTGTCATAAGCGCAATACTGCTGGTTTGCGTAACTGTGTCAGCCGCCTTGTTTATATCCTGCACAAGAGGGGCTGATGATCGATTGGATGATTATGAACCAGAAAAGAAGGTTTCGGGCAAAATCCGGTTACCGGGAATACCATCGGAAGACCAGCCAAGTACGGGTAAATCATCAAACGATCGACATGAGAAGGATAATCCGGAGAACCAACCAAAACCGGATAGTTCCGATGACAAAACGGAGAAGGACAGTCCTGCTGATCGTCCGGAACCGGATAATGATGAACCGTATGCCATCCGGTTTGAGGATGAAGCTTTTGAAAAAGCCATGCGCAAGTTTACTGACAAACCGAAAGGAGTTATACTTGGCGAAGACTTGGAAAAAATAACCATGCTGGCAATTGAAGGAGAAATATATAGTAACAGCGATAAATATACAATCAACTACAGCAAATTATATGGCAATGTCGGATTTACGGAAACAATCAGCGATGTAAGATTTCTCAAAGAACTGGAGCATCTGCAAATCATAAACTTGGCCATAGATGACTTCAGCGCCGTAAAAGAATTGCCAAAACTGAAGTACCTGGGCATTTACAATACCAAGGCCAGCGATATCAGTGTATTGGAGGGAATGACCAACCTTGAAATACTGAACCTGTATGGCAGCGATATCAAGGACATCAGCGCTCTTAAAGGACTGGAGAACCTGACTGAACTGGGTCTGTGGAACAATCAGATCAGAGATATAAGCGCGCTGGAATACTTGTCAAACCTTACGACCCTGGAGATAAGCCGTAACCCGATAAGCGACTTAAGACCGTTGGAGGGCCTGAAAGAGCTTAAGGTACTGGAAATGAAGGAGATCGAGGCCAGTGACATAAGCGCACTGCAGTACCTGACCAACCTTGAGTACCTGGAAGCGTCATGGAACAAGATCACAGATATCAGCGCACTGGAGGAACTTACAAAGCTTGAGACATTATATCTAAACTCCAATAAGATCAGCGATATCAGCCCATTGGCCGGCTTGGTAAACCTCAGGATCTTAAACCTGGAAGATAATAATATCAGCGACATAAGCGCACTAGAAGGACTTAAAAATCTCGAGCAACTGCGCTTAGACTCCAACCAGATCAGCGATATCAGCGCGCTGAAAGGATTGACCAAACTTGAACTCCTGAGCCTGGCAGGAAACCCAATAAGCGACGACCAGTTCAATGAGCTTAGAGAGGCATTGCCTAACACATTTATATACTTAAGGTAGATAACTCAACAACTATAATTCATCAGGAATACTGTCATTGCCAAAGAGGCTGAACCATGAAAGTTCAGCCTCCTTGACTTTATATAACTATTCTCCGTCGCGGCATTTTGCCTCCCAGGCATCAGCTATAAGACGCTCTTACTTGTTCTTCAGGTTGAACCATGCGGCAAGGCCCGGATACTCGGCCACTTCGCCCAGTTCTTCCTCGATGCGGAGCAGCTGGTTGTACTTCGCCACGCGGTCGGTCCTGGAAGGAGCGCCGGTCTTGATCTGTCCTGAGTTGGTGGCAACAGCGATATCGGCAATGGTAGCATCCTCTGTTTCGCCCGAGCGATGGGATGTAACAGCGGTGTAGCCTGCTCTGTTGGCCATCTCGATGGCTTCCAGGGTCTCGGTGAGGGTTCCGATCTGGTTTACCTTAATGAGGATGGAGTTGGCAACGCCCATATCGATACCCTTCTTCAGGCGTACTGTATTGGTGACGAAAAGATCGTCGCCGACCAGCTGAACCTTCTCACCCAGTTTATCGGTGAGCAGTTTCCATGCTTCCCAGTCATCCTCCGAAACACCGTCTTCTATAGAAATGATGGGATACTTACTGCACATTTCTTCCCAGAAACCGACCATCTCTTCTTTGGTCATCCATTTGTCGGTCTTCCACCAGTAGTACATACCTTCCTTGCCCTTGGCCTTGGCTTCCTCATACATCTCTGTAGAAGCAGCGTCGATGGCAATCCTGAACTGCTCGCCAGGCTTGAAGCCTGCCTTTTCAACAGCCTCAATGATGACCTGGATGGCTTCCTCATCGGACTTCAGGTTGGGAGCGAATCCGCCTTCGTCGCCCACAGCAGTGGAATAACCCTTGCTCTTCAAGACGCTCTTGAGGTTATGGAAAACCTCAGCGCACCACTGAAGCGCCTGTTTGAAACTCTCGGCGCCTACCGGCATGATCATGAATTCCTGTATAGTTACGCTATTGTCAGCATGCTTTCCGCCGTTGATAATGTTCATCATGGGAACCGGCAGAACCTTGGAATTGGTTCCTCCGATATACTGATAGAGGGGAATGCCCAGTGCATCGGCAGCAGCCTTGGCAACAGCCAGCGATACTCCCAGGATGGCGTTGGCGCCCAGCTTAGCCTTGTTGGGTGTGCCGTCCAGATCTATCATGGTCTTATCGATAAGAGCCTGGTCAAATACGTTCATTCCAACTATTTCAGGGGCAATGATATCGTTAACATTGTCAACCGCCTTCTGGACACCCTTCCCAAGGTAACGGCCTTTGTCGCCGTCACGGAGCTCAACAGCCTCAAAGGCACCCGTTGATGCGCCGGAAGGAACCGCTGCGCGGCCCATGAAGCCGCCTTCAACAATTACTTCAACTTCAACAGTGGGATTTCCGCGTGAATCCATAATTTCTCTGGCAAATATGCTTTCAATTTCAAGATATTGTTTCATGTCCTATACTCCTTCCTTTTGTGTGTCAATAACCACATATTAGCATACATGAAACGGCATTAATTGTAAAGGTAGTTTACCCATCATCCGGGGCACTTTATTAAAAATTTAACACACTTTTCTTTATGGTTATATCCATCTTTCCCCGATCAAATAAAAGTAATTCCTTCATCGGTGGAGAAGGGGCGAAACACGTTTGTAGGATACAAATGTCAGCAATGAAACAATAATAACCTTGACTATATTGAAGGGTACAATTCCAAAGAGAATAAGGGTCTTGAAGTCCATGATACCCTGGTTTTCCTCGGCACTCATCTGGACAATGCTCTGCATGGACTGTTCAGCAGTGATATTGAACTGCTTGGCGAAGATCTCCACATAGAGAGGAATCATTACAAAATAGTTAATCAGTGATGCCAGAACCACCATGGACAATGATCCGATGACCAGCCCCTTGATGGCTGTCTTCATCGTTTTGTTCCGCTTATATACCAAGGCCGCCGGAACCACCAGAGCGCAGCCCACAACAAAGTTGGCAAACTCGCCCACTCCCCCTGTTATGGAAAAGGGCAAATGAACCAGGTTTTTGACAAGCTCAATGGCCACCCCTGCCAAGGGTCCTAAGGCAAATGCTCCCAGCAGCACGATTATTTCGCTTAGGTCCAGCTTCAAAAATGGCGGCATAAAGGGAAGCGGGGTTTCGATAAACATGATGGCCGAAGCCAGAGCCGAGAGCACACCAACCTTGGCAATGAATTTTGCTTTGCTCTTCTGCATAAAAAACACTCCTTCTTTTTAGTACAATCAGGGTGTCCATTATCTTGAGAGATGCTTGCAGGGCCAAGATATGTACTGCCTTCAAAAGGCGTGAAATGAAAAAACCCTGAAGCAATCTCAGGGGTTCTTATATAGAACAATGTCCATCTTCTCTCATCCAGACTATACTGTCGGCTCCGGAATCTCACCGGATCGTGCTTTGCGCTCGCGGGCTAATGGCTGAGCCATATTACCGCCGGTAGGGAATTTCACCCTGCCCCGAAGATTGTACCGTATGATATTTATTATGTTATACCCATTGTAAACCCATGTGAGCCGGGAGTCAACATCTTTCCAATTTAAGATTCCGTTTAATACACCTTTAGTGCAAACACCGGGCAGGATGCAGAACAATACCCGCATAAAACACATCTGTCATGGTCGATCAGGAGTTTGTCGTCCTTCAGGGAAAGAGCCTTTTGTTGGCAGCGCTCGGTGCATCTTCCGCAACCCTCACACCAGAAATCCACATGCAGTGCCTTCCTTGACCCTGTGGCAAGCCGGGATCTGTATTGGATTATGGCTTCGATATCCTGAAACAAAGCCACATTCATCCGAACCTCTTCAATGCTCTGCATGCCTACGGCAATGGAATCCAGCCATGGTATGCCTAGAGCAAACCTTAAGGCATCCTCAAAATCACCCAAGAGGTTGCCTCCGCCAAAGACCTTCATTCCGTATATGCCCTTTCCTGCATCATGGGCTTCTTTTATCGCTTCCAGCATTTCCTCGGCAGTGCCGTCACAAATCCCCAGTCCCCGCTTGTTTATAATGGGGTGGATAACGTCCATTTCTGGAATCGCAGCAGCGGCCTTCACTGCCGCAATATGATGGGTGGAAAGTCCAACGGCTTTTATTACCCCCAACTGCTTTTGTTCCAGGTAGTATTCAAAAGCTTCCCAGTGCCCCCGGATAGTATGTTCGCTTTCCTGCTCATGCATTAAGAAAAGATCGATGCAGTCAACACCTGTTTCAGTAAGCGCCCTGTCAAGACAGCGCTTGGCCTCCTCCCGGTTGTAGGCATAGCATTTTGACGAGATGACAGGACGGATCCCGCTTCTCTCAATGGCACGTTTAATATACGGATATGTGTCGTAAAGGTCGGCCGTATCGATGAAATTAACACCAAGCCCTAGGGCTTCCGCAATAACCTCCGCTCCCTCTTCCACACTCAGGTTCCTCTGAAGCGGTCCTATAACCAAAGCTCCGAAGCATAATCGTGATACCTTAATCCCTGTATTTCCTAAAAGATGATATTCCAAAGCGGTCACCCCTGTACATGGCCTGCTGCCTGCATTTTCTGCTAACAAACTGGTTTCTGGTTAATCCTCTCTTAATATATCACAAAGTTATTACCCGGCATATTCCGGGCAACAAAAAACCTGCCATTTGGCAGGTCTTGTCATTATGGGTCAAATATCTTGATTTAAGTAATGGCGCAAAAGTTCCTCCATAATCTCATCCCGCTCTACACGGCTTATGAGGCTTCTGGCATTCTTGTGGCTGGTAATGTAGGTGGGATCTCCAGACATAATATACCCCACTATCTGGCTGATGGGATTATACCCCTTCTCTGCAAGTGCTTCATATACCTTTAGAATGATATCACGGGTTTGGTTCGGATTCTCATTGCTAAAGCTAAATCTCATGGTGCCCTGGCTCATGGCTTCACCCGCTTTCTCCATAATCAACCTGCGTCACTTCCCACAGCATGCCGTCTTCAAATAAGCTTTTATTCTTCAATGCTGAAGGCTGACCTCTGCTACGGTTGTTTGGCAACCTGTTGGATATAAGACATCCATACCAATTGCATGATTATTCCAACCATCTATTTAATCTTAATATATCATCCGGCCTAAATCAAGCATCCAAAACCTTTGTAACCAATCTTTAATGTGATAGAACGCCCTTCATGCGTTCACCATGAATCCCTTCGATCCTGACAGGCAATATTTCTCCAATCACTGCCCCATCAAGCGGTACCTCCACAGGAATATAGTTATCCGTAAGCCCTTCCATCAACTCCGGGAACCCATGCACGGGCTGTTCAATCAATACTTTTTGCTCGGTGCCTATAAAACGTTTGTAGAAGGCCTCACGGTTCTTTTCCGCCAGAGCGATCATAGCCCGGCTCCTCTCCTCCTTCTCCTCCGGGCTCACCTGATCCTTGAATCTGGCTGCCGGCGTCCCCTTCCTGGGAGAATACTTAAATACATGTGCCCATAGAAAACCCATTTCATCACAGAAGGCAAGGGATTCCTCAAACTCCTGCCGGGTTTCACCGGGAAAACCCACCATAACATCGGTAGTGATGGCCACATGGGGAATCGCTTCCTTTAAGGCAAATACGACCCGCCTGAAATCATCGGGCGAGTATCTGCGATTCATCCGCTCTAGTGTTGCGGCGCTTCCGCTTTGCAGGGAAATGTGAAAATGGGGACAGAGCTTGGGTGTATTTCTGGCATGCTCAATGAACCTTGGTGTTATGAACAATGGTTCAAGAGATCCCAGCCTGATACGCTCAATACCTTCAATGTGGTTTATCTCACCGGTGAGGTCGGTCAGATCCGATCCTGTCTCGCTGTCCTTAAAAGAGGTCAGGTGTATGCCTGTAAGCACAATCTCCTTGAACCCCTGCCGGGCAAAGCCTTCCACTTCCTTTATGACATCCCCCATCTTTCTGCTGCGCACAGGTCCTCTGGCATATGGAATGATGCAATAAGAGCAGAATCGGTCGCATCCGTCCTGTACCTTGATAAAGGCCCGGGTATGTCCCGTATAGGTTTCCACAGGCAGTTCCTCAAATTCGTCAAGCTGCTGCCTGCCCCGGACATGAATCCCCTTATCAGCGTTGGCTGCCTGTTCCACCAAAGAGACAATTTCATTTTTTAAATTGTTTCCAACAACCAGGCTGACCCCTTCAATCTTAGCCGCTTCCTCCGGCGACACCTGAGCAAAGCACCCCACAGCGGCAACCACTGCTTCAGGGTTTATGCCATGAACCCTCCGGAGCATCTGCCTGGATTTGCGGTCCCCCATATTGGTTACTGTACAGGTGTTGACTACATAAACATCTGCAAACTCATTGCTTTCAACTATCCGGTAGCCTGCCTTCTCAAAGAGTCTTTTCATTCCTTCAGTCTCAGCTATATTTACCTTGCATCCAAGTGTTATGAATGCCACGCTTTTTTCTTTTATCATCTTCTCAATTCCTTCCAGGTAGTTCCAATGCACCAGAACAAGTCTGTTGTATCTGTGATATAATAATCTTAACTAATCAACTTTAACAAATTTTTAACAGAATGATTATTGACTACAAACCTTAAGGATACTAATATATAGTAGTATGGTTAATTTTGTAGCAAAAACGCATGAAAGGCGGTGCAATATATGACCACATATAATATTCTACTGAAGTCCATCAACGATGTGAAGGACTTTGTTAATATTGTCAACAAATATGATTTTGATGTGGATCTCACATCAGGAAGGTACATTGTGGATGCCAAGTCCATCATGGGCATCTTCAGTCTGGATCTCAGCAAGCCCATCAAGATGGAGGTTCATGGTGACACTCCTGATACATTCATCAACGAGATTCAAAGCTTTATAGTTGACTGACCGGTCTGTCTGAAGCTTTTCGCTGCGATTCGCTGCAATTGGAACCGATGCAATTACTTATATGCGGTTAAACCAGCAATAATTCTAATTGACAGATCAACCCGAAAATCTCAATAATTAAAGCCCGATACACTTGTATGGGCTTTCTTTATTGCCTGTCACCCTATCTTCATCACAGGCGCCAACCCCAGGTCATTGCTAGTATTCAGAGATTTGCTTCGTCGCTTCCTGTCTCGCAATGACTTAGAATTGTCATGGCGAACAAAGCAGTACCGCACATCATTTTCAACTTCCTACTTTTCACGCTTCACATCCAGTATGGCATTGCGGGTGTAGCGCTGTGAAGCCCCGTGTCATTTTGAGCGCAGCTCGACAACCTAGCACAGTATCAGCCCCGCACACATAGCGATGAGTACAATAAGAATCACATGGATTTTTGTGAACACAGCCGCGAGAATAGCTCCCACAAAGATCACAAAAGGTCCCCAGTTCACTAAGAGCGGCGCCTGAAGATTGATAAAGGATTCCAATGCAAAGAATATGGCTGCCGAAGCGATGAAGGCAACCGTGACAGGCCTTATTCCCTTCATGCAGGATTCCACAACACTGCTTGTTTTAAACTTTAAGATGAAGTGAGCAACCAGGATTACCAGAACGAAGGAAGGTACGGATACACCCAGTGTAGCCACAACCGACCCCCAAAATCCCCCAATCCGGTATCCCACATAGGTAGCGGCATTCACTGCGATAGGACCCGGTGTGATCTGGGAGATAGCTGCGATATCGGAAAACTCCTGAATCCCGATCCAGCCCCGCTGGGTCAACTCCCTCTGGATAATGGTTAGTATGGAATACCCTCCGCCAAAGCCGATCAGGCCGATCTTTGCAAATACCAGGAATAGTTCAATCAGTATCATGGTGCCTCATCCTCCTGATATGGTAATAAAGATAGCCTGCCAAAGCCCCGGCGGCAATAATGATCACAATGCTTACCCCAAGCCATGTAGTCAAAACAAAGGCAAGCACTGCAAGGACAAGGGCAAATACGTCCTTTATCACCGATTTGCCCAACCTGAAGACAGTGACCGTTATAACACCTGCAACGCCTGCCTTCACTCCTGTCAGAGCCTTATTCACATAGACATTCCCACTTACGGTGGTAAACAGTATGGCAATCGCCAATATGATGATGAAGGAAGGAAGAATCACGCCAAAGGCCGTCACAACAGCCCCTGCTATTCCGGCTATCCTATAGCCGATGTAGATGCCGGAGTTAATTGCAATCACACCCGGAAGGGATTGGGACACGGCAAAGGCATCCACGATTTCTTCCTTTGATATATACTTCTTTTTATCAACAATCTCCCTTTCAATTATGGGCAGCATGGCCAGCCCACCACCTATGGTAAAAGCGCCGATTTTAAAAAAGGTGATAAAAAGATCAAATAGCAGCGCTGCTTTCGTTTTTTTCATACTGTTCTCCAAAAATCCTGATTTATATAACAGCTTTGATTGTATCATAGGGTATGAAAATGTAGCAATAAAGATACAAAGCGCTGTTCATTTTCCGAACAGCCTTCCCTGTTCATTGACCACCTTTTTTCATTATGATAAGATTCAACTGAAATGCAAACAATCAGGATGGGTGATTCATTCATGAAGAATGCTACTAGAAATAACACGGTTCTGGTCACCGGCGGTGCGGGATATATCGGGTCTCATACGGTGGTAGAACTGCTCAATAAGGATTATGACGTCATAATAGTTGATAATTTCTCAAACAGTAAGCCCGAGGTTCTTAAAAGGATCAGGGAAATTACCGGGAAGGACTTCATTTTCTATGAAAAAGATCTTCTGGATAAGGAGGGTCTTGAGGAGGTTTTTAAAAAACATCAGATAGAGGCTGTCATTCATTTTGCCGGCCTGAAAGCCGTCGGAGAATCGGTTTCTATCCCCATAAAGTATTATCATAATAATCTGACAGGCACGCTGAACCTCTGCGACCTTATGCAAAAACACAATGTGAAGAGAATGGTCTTCAGCTCTTCGGCCACGGTTTACGGCCTTAACAACAAGTGTCCCTTTACCGAGGACATGCCCCTTTCTGCCACAAACCCCTATGGCTGGACCAAGTTCATGATTGAGCAGATGTTACGGGACATCTATATTTCAGATAATTCCTGGAGTACCATCCTGTTAAGGTATTTCAACCCCATCGGGGCTCATGAAAGCGGAAGGATAGGCGAAGACCCCAGCGGCATCCCCAACAACCTAATGCCCTACATCACCCAGGTTGCAGTGGGTAAGAGAGAACACCTCAATGTTTTTGGCAGTGATTATGATACTCATGACGGAACAGGCGTGAGAGATTATATCCATGTGGTAGATCTGGCAAAGGGGCACATCAGCGCCCTTGAGAAGGTCATGAAGGGCACAGGAATAGATGCGGTAAACCTGGGAACGGGAGTGGGATACAGTGTCCTGGATGTGGTGAAAAGCTTTGAGAAAGCCAACGACATTAAGATTCCCTATAAGATAACAGAAAGAAGGCCCGGCGATATTGCCACCTGCTTTGCTGATCCCAACAAGGCATTGGAAGTATTGGGATGGAAGGCCGAAAAAAATCTTGAAGATATGTGCCGTGACTCATGGAACTGGCAGAAGAACAATCCGGATGGGTATGGAGAATAAAAGACATAGATATAAAGTGCAGCCGCCTGGTGCTATCCTGGCGGCTGTTGTATGCAAACAGAATGTCTTGAAGCGCTTAACCGATCCGCGAGTTTTCAAGCTCCCTGATGCGCTGCTTGAGTGACTGGATCTTTGAGTAAACGGCATAAATCAAAAGAAACACCAGCAGGCCAACAGAACATATAACTCCCAGGATATCATGAACAAAAAAACCCCCGAGGCCAGTACCGGCTTCAGGGGTGAACAATGCTTAAAACCTCTATTTATCCTTTAATTCCTGCCATGGCCAAACTCTCCATGAATTTTCTCTGGCTGAAGAAGAATACGATCATCATGGGCAGGGTTGAAAATGTTGCTCCCGCCATGACCAGATTCCATTCCACCCCCATCTCAGAGGCGAACAGCTTAAGACCCAACGGCAGTGTATAGGTTCTGCTGTCATTTAGCAGTACCAGCGGCATCAGATAATCGTTCCAACTCTGCAGGAAGCTGAAGATTACCAGAGTTGCTATTGTTGAGCTGGCCAGCGGCAGCATGATCTTATTGAAGATCCGCAGATGGCTTGCTCCATCGATCTTGCCTGCTTCTATCAATTCGGTTGGTACCGTGATAAAGAACTGCCTCATCAGGAATGTGCCAAAGGCACCACAATATCCGAATATGGGCTGAATGATCAACCCAAAATGAGAGTTGGCAAGGTTCATCTCTGACAGAGCGAGGAACAATGGAATGATGGTGACCTCTATAGGCATCATCATACCGCTCAGGATGACCAAAAACAGGAAGTTGCTGCCCTTGAACCTGATCTTTGCGAAGGCATAGCCCGCCAAAGAAGACACGAACACAACGCCCAAGGATACAAGTGCCGCTATATAAACACTATTCCACAAATATGTAAGGAAAGGATGCCTTGAGAACAGCTCTATATAATTATCAAGGGTAAATGGATCCGGCCACCACTGCGGCGGAAACTTCATCACATTGCTATAGGTCTTTAAGGACGTGGTTAACATCCAATAGAACGGAAACAGCATGATCACCGCAATGATGGAACAAACCAAATAGTGAACAATCTTTTTTCTTTTCTTTGTGCGTCTTGCCCTTTCAGAATCAATTCTCATGATACACCCATCTCTTTCTCATTTTCCACTGGATAAGCGTCAGAACAACTATAATGGCAAATAGAATAGCCGATATGGACGACGCATACCCGAAGTTATAGTACTTGAAGGCCTGTTGATAGATATAGTAAACGAATACAAATGAGCTGGTTCCCGGGCCTCCCTCGGTGAGAGTATCGATTTGTGCAAATACCTTCAGTGAACCTATGATTGTGATAATGGTAACCAAAAATATCGACGGAGCTATGGAAGGCAGCGTGATGCTGAAGAACTGTCTCAGTTTTGAGGCTCCATCAATTTCTGAGGCCTCGTAATACATGTCCGGTACATCCTTCATAGCTCCTATAAAGATGACCATGTTCAATCCAAGACCCTTTACCAGGGTAACAAATACTGCTACCGGTATTGCCAGCTTGGCATTATACAGCCATTGGGGTCCTTTGATGTCGATCATGCTCAAAAGGGTGTTAACCAGGCCATTGTCGGTCTGAAAGATGTATTTCCACAGAATACCCCAAACAACAACCGTGGTTATGACGGGTGTGAAAACCGCTGTCCTGAAAAATCCCACACCCTTGAAGTTGCGCTTCAGTAATGATGCCAGGCCAAGGCAAAGCACCAGATTGGACGGGATAAGCAATACGGTGAACAAAAGAGTGTTCTTAGTAACCTTATAAAACAGCGGATCACTAAACAGTTTCTTATAGTTCTCAAAGCCTATGAACTCCACTTTATTGTTCAGCAGCGCCCAGTCGGTCAGACTGATAAAAAAGGTAGCTATGATGGGCAATAGGCTGATGACAATAAAGCCAATGAGCATTGGGGAGATGAAAGTGTGTCCCCATAACGGATCTTTGCCGTACAGTTTTGATTTGCTTCTCATATATAGGTCTCCCCCATTTTACGTATGGTACCTGCGCCCTTCATGACGCAGGTACCATACGTCACACTGTGTTCTGATAGATTCTAACTGTCCCGAGTATTATTGGTTAAGCAATGCCCTGACAGCCTGTTCCATGGCTTTAACAGTTTCCTCAGCTGAAGAATAGACTCCTGCAAAATAGTTGTCAAAATCCATAGTGATCTGATCCTGGATCTTAGAGAAGTTCTTGTGTGCAGGATAGGACCTTAAGCCCTGCTCCTCGATAACGTGAACGAAGGAACTCAGGATTTCGTCCTTTGTCGGCTTTCCGCCTTCCTGCTGCAGGAACTCTTCTGAATTCAGCAGGGAAGCACGAGGTGCAACAAATGTGTTAACCATGGTCTTCATCATGTCGGTGGTGGTCATGTGCTTCACAAGCTCTGCTGCCAGCTCGGGATTCTTGGAGTTGGTGGTAACGCAGTAGTATGCAAAGCCGGTGATAACTGGTGCGTTGGCAGCAGGTCCTTTCGGAACGGGCACAACTTCCCATTCAAAATCCACATTTGATCCCTTGATAGTCTTGGCATAGCTGAATGTACTTCTGGCCATAGCTATGGTGCCGGCGGTAAACTCGGTTGCGTCACCGGGTTTAAGATGGCTCTGATCCTTGTAGATAGCGTCGTAAACTGCCTGAACAGCGGCTATGCCTTCTGGAGTATTGAGTGTGAAGTCGGTGGTATCCTGGTTAAAGTAATCTGCACCATAGGCCAAAACCAGATCATAGAACGCATAGACATAGTTAGTCGCAGAACTGGTATCCCACAATTTGAGACCATACTGTCCCTTGGATATATCGGTCATCTGCCTGGCCAGGTCATACATAGTTTCATAAGTCCAGTTACCTTCGGC
Organism: Clostridiaceae bacterium; assembly: GCA_012518025.1. Lineage (GTDB taxonomy): Bacteria > Bacillota > Clostridia > DSM-8532 > DSM-8532 > Thermoclostridium_A. The sequence goes on along the minus strand of JAAYTP010000158.1, from coordinate 2,620 downwards.
AACATACTCTGAAGGGCTCTTAACACCGGCCTTATCAAACAGAGTTTTGTTTACGTAAACAACACGCGGACCAAAGGAGAATGGAATACCGTAAACGGCATCGCCGTCGGTAATGGCTGCCATGGCTGACTCGTATAAGTCCGGATAATTGTAGTCAGCATCACTCTTGACATAAGAGGATATGTCCACCAGGTTGCCGCTCTGCAAGAACTGTGCTTCCATACCGTCTGCCAGCCATACAACATCGGGAGCGTTTCCGGCTGCCAGCTGGGTTGCAAGCTTCGTTGCGTAATCCTGGTATGCAACAAGGTTTACAACCACGTCACAGTTATTGGCTTCCTCGAAGGCAACAAAAAGTTCTTCAAAGGTCTTTTTTCTGTTTTCATCGCCCCAGATCGCAATGGAGATTGTGGGCTTTCCTGAGGAACCAGTTTGCGGTGCAACACTGGCTCCAGGTCCTTCCGGCTGAGTGGGAGCCTGGGTTCCCCCGCAAGCACTTAACAGGCTTGCAGCCATCACAATAATTAACAATACGCTTAGAATTCTCTTCATTTTATTTCCCCCTTTTGGTTAATGAAGCCTTGTAAATGTATTAAGTGATTTGATCTGAAAGGTTTACCCTGGCATGCTCACCCCCTTTTTTACTTTTGGAAAGATCGGCAATAGACGTCTTTATTGCATTTGTTTTTCTTACATCAGAATCCCGATGCTTAAGAATGCATTTCTTGATTCCGTAATATGAAAAGTATGCTGAGGTAAACATGGCAAGTGAGAACAGCACCATCAGGCTAAGAGGCACTGTCACAGGGAACAGCAACACTCCTATGGCTGCGATGATCAGGATATATATACCTGAGCACAGGCTGTATTTTATATTGAGTATTGCAAGCATGTATGCGTTTTTAATGATGTCCTTTAATGACAGGTCCAATATAGCAAGCATGGTGAATATGTAGGAGCTCATCAGATAAACCAGTAATGCGATAGAACCGCTGATAACGGCGGGGATCATAAGGAAAAGGCTTTCGCTGGCAAAGCGGATATAGAATAAAAACCCTGTCACCGATACCAAAAGCGCAAGCAGTATCAGAACCCCTGCGAGTAAGGATCTTCCGAATTCCCGTTTGAATACCGGCAAGGCATCTTCTTTAAAACCTGGCTTTTCTCCCCTGGCAACACGCACAAATACATGGTGCATGGCAGTGATGGCGGCCGGTATGGTCACCACGGGTATACAGCACAGCAGAAACATCAGGTTGTACCGCACCATAAGGAATAACTCGTCCCAAATACTGCGAAAATAGTTCTTCCAACTGAAGGGACACTCGTCCTTATTGATGTTTTCGTTCTTTTCCAGCTCACTCATCACTTGCTCCCCACTCCATGCTACGCTTTCGCGTGCAGAATCAATAGATTCGTACTTCAAAAATACGGGCAGAGGGATATCCATGCGTTTTATAAACGGTTATCCTGACACTGTCACAGGCCACTTCCGGAATATCCAGGATGTTCAGGCGCTGGGTATTGTCCTTAACTTCCCTGGTGTACACTACGGTTTCTTCGTCTAAACACTCCACCTTATAGTCCCTGACAAGTTCAGAAGGCATCCCTTCTACTTGTCTGTCCAATACTGTTTTGGTGATGGAAGGCATGATTTCCTTAGTGAAATTGGGATCAAAGTAAATTCTGATCTCCCTCACATCTGACTTTTTGTTTAGGGAAAGGGTTATGCCTTCACCATTTTCTCCTAGGGGCTTCGATTCCCAAACATTTGAACCTGACTCGGTGGTACGGGATATGCCGTTGATGACATTCTCAGGACCGCATCCTTCGGTACTGCTTGTTGCCGAGACCTTTGCCTGTCTGGCCATATCCTTTTTGTCAATGTTCCTGTATCCCGGGATGAAGCAGTCGTCCTTAAGCAAGGTCTGCTGCAATTCAGTAATCCTTTGCTGACCCAGTTCCCTGGGGGTGCAGTCGTATTTTACAGCCAGAGCAGCTGCAGTACCTACAGCCTGGCCACCGATGGCGCAGGTGCCCATGACCCTGGTGGAGCCAAAGGCCATTTTTGAAGTGCTGATATTTCGCCCGGCCATCATCAGGTTTGATACATCCTTGCTATAATAGCAGCGGTACGGAATGGTGTAGTTACCTTCAAAATTGAGTATGCGGGATGGCAACTTATCAAAGTCCATGATGCCGCCCCTGGTGTGTTCGTCCATGGGCCATCCGCCATAAGCAACAGCGTCTTCAAATATGCGGTTCGCTCGTACATCGTTTTCTGTGAGTATGTAATCGCCTTCAAGTCTTCTGCTTTCTCTGTATCCAGGCACAATGCCCACCCAGTCCAGGTCATAATTGGCCAGGCCATGGTCTCCGCAGTTCTTCAAATGATCCCATACGCCGTAAACGCATTTTAGCAGTTCGTCCCTTATGTCTTCAGCCTGCCTGATGATGTCCTCATACTGACCTCCAAGCTCTATCCACCAATAGCCTGAATCTACGTTTGAAAAATGGGGGAGCCTGTTCGTTTTCTCCACATCTTCCTCAACAAACTCACCGCCGTCGGCAAAGACGGTGGTTTGGTCCACATGGGGTCTGTATTTCAGGTCATCTTCGG
>JAAYTP010000029.1 GCA_012518025.1 Clostridiaceae bacterium | reverse complement strand
GGATTCCCGGTAAAGCCTTCAAACACCGAGCCCAAAATGAAACGGGGCTGGCCTACAAACTGGTGGCATGGATACAGATCACCCTCAGGCGTTACTGCAAGATACTCGGTGCCTGAGCCGCAACCCCTCAAGCGTTTAGCTATGCAGGGTCCGCCCTCAAGATCCAGCATGAAATGAAAGAAATTAAACCATCTGCCGCTGGCTCTTCTCTCCACATAGGCCTTTGCCAACCGCTCATATTCATCCCATATCCTGGGTATGTCCTCTTCTCTGATGTCAAGACCTGAATCAGCCGAGGCCACCACAGGCTCCACAGAGATCTGTTCAAAGCCTTCATCTGCCAGATGGAGAACGTCTTCGCCAAAATCCAGATTGTTGCGGGTAAAGGTACCCCTCACATAATAGTTCTCATGTCCGCGCTCCTCAACCATGGTTTTGGCAATGGGAAGAATCCTGTCATAGCAGCCCGTTCCGTCAACCCTCTGCCTCATGTAATCATTGATTTCTTTACGCCCATCAATACTGAGAACAACATTGTGCATGTGTTCATTGATAAAGTCGCGCTTGTCCTTATCCAGAAGAAGGACATTGGTGGTTATGGTAAAGCGGAAGTATTTGCCGGAATCACTCTCCCTCGACCGGGCATAGTGCACGATCTCTTTTACCACGTCAAAATTCATCAGGGGCTCTCCGCCAAAGAAATCCACTTCGAGGTTTCGCCTGTTCCCGGAGTTTTCGATGAGAAAATCAATGGCCTTTTTCCCAACTTTCAGGCTCATCAGGGATCTCTCTCCCAGGTATTCTCCCGTTCCAGCAAAGCAGTATTTGCACCGGAGGTTGCAGTCATGGGCTATATGGAGGCATAAAGCCTTGACAACGGTTTGTTTGCTCCATTGGGGGAGGTATTCCTCATAGGGATCAACAGAAAATAGCAATCCCTCATCAATAAGGGCCTGAATCTCATCAACCGCTTCCGGAATCCCCTTCTGTGGCAATTGTTCTTTGAGTTTGTACAGTTTTTCATCATTCAGCCTTCCATCCTGGTCAAAACACTTTAAAACCTCGAAGGCCGTATCATCAAAAACATGTACGGCACCGCTGCTGACGTCAAGAACCAGATTTGTGCCGTGCATGCTAAAAGCATGTATCATAATACACCAACTTCCTGGGATAAATCATAATAATGTGGATTCTGCCATAACACGTTTAAGTTCTGCTTTACGGTAAAGCAGCCGCTGACCTCGTAAAATCTCAGTCCCGGCCGCCCAAAACAAGAGAAGGGCTTTATGCCCTTCATGATCAGGTTCTCCTATTTCCTTTCGCATTTCTGGTTGGCAACGGTGCAGGATGTCTTACAGGCTGATTGACAGGATGTCTGACATTCTCCGCAGCCGGCCTTTTTGATATCGCGGTTTAGAGATTTCCCGTTGATGGTCTTGATATGCTTCATTGCATTACTCCTCCTCATCCACTTCAATTCCACCCTATTATAGCATATGGGTTATGTTGTGCAAATAAGGATTCAAAACTTCCTCTAAGCAGAAAACCAAAGGAGCAGTTATCTCGAACATTACCGATGGCGCTGGTCATATCCGAAGGTTGAAAACTCTATGGCTACACTCATTCTAATCGGCTTTGTATACAATATAACCGGATGCCTCCAATATCTTTGAAATGTTGCGCACCTGCATAAAGTCAAGCTCTTCAAAGGAGGGTTCCTGGCTGAACCGGCGGGTTACATCCGCAAGCCTTTCCCATGGCACCAGGCAGGCATGGCGTTTATTGACAGAATCCTTCGCCTTCTTGGCACCCGTGGTCTCAGAAAGTTCCCATGTGACCCAGCCGCTGGCAAAGTGGAAGGCATTCCAGCGCAGGTGCTCCTGCTTTGCAAGATTCTCAAGCCTCTTACCCTGAAGATATTCCTCCAACCTGACGGGTTGTTTATCGCTGTCTTCCGCCTCCGCCATGTCCAGACCCAAAAGCCTGAGCTTGGTCCTGATATTCATGGCGGCGGACCGGTTGGACTCTTTGGTAAACTCGTCCAGATCAAACCAGTTATCCTCAGGATCCACATGATAGATCCTGTTGAACAGGGCATTCATGGTTCGGGCCATTTTATCCATGCTCTCATTAATGATAATGGATTCGGTAAAGATGTCGCTGATCCTCCCGAAAATTCTTATGTCCGGCATCAGGGCAATCTCCTGATAATGACTTAACTCTTCGGATTCCGATATCTGTACAGCAATGGTAACAGGCCTTTTTACGCCACTGCGCCGCAAAAGCCGTTGAATCTCCAATGCGGTTTCCATGTTGAGCCTGTCGTCCTCAAGACAAACTACTATATAGTTTATTTCATAAATATTTTGAAGGATCAGATCGTAAAAAGCGCTGCTTCCCGGATCTGCCTGAATAAATTGTATGGAATAGTTACTTTTTATTGCGCTGTACCGGTTGTTAAAAACACCCTCCCTGCTGTTCATGGCGCTGTCTGTGACAACCGCTTTGAACTGGCCTCCGTAAAACTGTCCGCTATACAGGGTTTTTCTCAAAACTTCAACACCCATCGGACCAAAACCTGCCAGAAACAGGGTGAAGTCCGAATGAACCCTTGCCTCCCGTGTATCCAGTTCCATTGTCTCATGAACAGGACAGGTATCCATCAATTGCCTCGCCGCCAGATCCGGTATGTTCAAAACCCGGAAATCAACATTAACCCCATTTTCTTTCCTTATCTTATCCATTATCTGTCCCGTGTTCATAGAGGAAGAATGTATATAAAGGGTCAGGTTTTCGGCAGATGTCTTATCCTTTTTGATATTCTGGATCAGTTTGATGGCTGTTTGAATATTGGCATTTTCCTGCTCAGATAGCAGGAAGAAATGAAGGGGCTTCTGATAGAATCTGGCAGGTAGTTTGAGCCGTCTGAGGTTCTCCACTTCCCCGGCATTTCGGTCTATCAGTATACATTGGTTCTCGCGGATTTTCTTCACCAGAACCTCTTCCTCCTCGCTGCTCTGTTTCAAACCTTCAATGACAATAATGCAGCGATCCCTGCCATTCTCCCTGAGACTTCGGATCAGGTGGTAGGCATATTCATTCAGACCACAAAAGACATAGGTCTCGGAAGATCGATAAAAAAGAAGCTGTATACGGGATATGATATGTAATCCAAACAGGGAAAGGAGGGTCAGTACGGTAATCATTAATCCCAGAGCGTGAACCAGATGAAACAACAGTGAATAAATGGTATCGTTCCGTAAAATTTCGCTGATTTCGCCAAAATCATTCTCCAGTATGAAAATTCTGCAGGTTGAAAAAAGAGCCCTGAGAGAAATGGCAGAAACATCCGGAGAGGGCTGCCCCTGAACAGGCGGAGGATTCCCCTGTATCACATGATCAGGCAAATAGCCGATTATGTACAGCACAAGGCCGCTAAAAAAGGTTATGATCGCAAGAGGAATCTTGATCTTCTCATAGACATCCCTGTACCTGGCAACAATGAAACAACCCAACAGAATAATACCCAGGGAAAAGAGGATCGATGTCACGGTTATGGGAAACAGCATGATAAACTTCCTCCCGGTGCTTATTTTTTCCAAACCGGTAATATCATGATTCTAACATACTATGGCTCTGCAGTTAATACTT
>JAAYTP010000157.1 GCA_012518025.1 Clostridiaceae bacterium | reverse complement strand
CTATGGTTCCTATGCATCCCCGGAGCTGCCCATGTTTTTTCAATGATACGAATACGCCCGCTCTTTCCTCCATCATCTCACGGGGGAGTCCCTTTGGCTTGGATATTGTTTTTCCCGTGCGGACATAGGTTTCCAGGGTCAGCCTGGCCAGGGCAATATAGGGATCCTCGTTATCCCTGATCTCTTTTATCTTCTGAGCCTGGATATCTTCCTGTTTGCCTATGAGATCACGGTCAGGATTGGGCTGTCCTATATTTACTTCTGCCACCATGTAACCCACCCCGAAGGGGCCTTCGTATGAGTGGACAGTTGTTGAAACGTCAAAACCATTTAAGGCTCCGGCCATCATGATGAAGGATCTTAAACCGCATTCTCCGGCTCTGGAGCATAGCCTCTCATCCATATTCAGCATTTTTTCAAAATCAGCAGCCTTGACAGTCTCTACTAAAAGCCGGTCGAATTCAGGCCCATGGGGATCATAGCCATAGGGACCGTCATGCTTCAGCCTGTGGGAAAGATCACCGCTGGCTACAAACACAGCCCGACGATCCGACTCAGTAACTGCCCCGGCAATGCACTGTCCAAACTTGTACAGATCCAGATCCGGTAAACCGGCGATGGAAATACGGATCAGCTTAAAGCGCTGATACTCTCTGGAAATATAGTAGAGTGGAACCAGCGCGCCGTGGTCCAGGAATTTTTCGTTTTGTCCCAGGGTACCTGCGTCAATTCCGGCTGCATTTGCTTTTTCAACAATGCTCTCCAAAAGTCTCTTATCGTTTTGGAAAGATAGCTTAACCCCGGATGCTCCAAAGCCTCTGAAATCACCCTTTAGCACAGGATCGGGAGAAATGTGGATATAGTCACCATAAACCGTACCATGGGGTGTGGTTATTATAATGACATCGGGAGCAAGATCTCCGATCTGTTTGGCGATGGTCTTATAGGCGTTTACAGTGGCAATTGCAGGAGATTCCTGCCCTTTTCCCACTTCAGGGACAATGATGGGCGGATGCGGAACCATGTAGGCTTTGATTATTTCACCCATTTAAAACACCCCAACTTTCCAATAGCTATGCAAATATTAATATTTATCAGGAGCTCATCATTATTATATCAGTTAGCCGGGGGATGATACAAATTCTGCCATGCCTGTGCCGCCCGTAAGGATTGAAAGCACCGGTATAATAAATTATGATAAGGAAGGCATTAGGATCCTGGGCCGGAAAGACGGATCATTATTTTCTCGGGAATAGAATGGCCATCTGTAAGCTGAAAAGGCCTTCTGGAAATCAAGGTGAAAGGGTGCTTTATCTATATGGAATTACCGCTTAGCGTGTTGGAAGAAGAACTGTCGATCTGCAGACTACCTGCCGATTCGCCCGTTCCGGACTGGGCATGGACAAAAGGCTTCTGCTCGGTCACTAGAACCGATAATGAATTATCAATCGTGACGCACAGCCGTTTTGTGCCGGAAGACGTCCTCAAAGAATGCCATTTCAGAGCTATAAGGATTGAAGGAACCCTGGATTTTTCTCTTATAGGGATTTTATCTGAGATCAGTTCTGTCTTGGCCAAAGAAGGAATAAGCATTTTTGCTGTTTCAACTTATGACACCGATTACATACTGGTAAGGGATGAGGTTTTAGAAAAAGCCATAATTGCGCTCAGGAAGGCCGGGCATAAGGTAAAGAGAAGCTGATGATGGAAAAGCCATGAACCCCGGAGCTTGTCCGACTCATATCATGAACTATGATTCGACACCGAAGGAGAGGGAGATTCATGATACAGATAGACGGCATGCGGGTTCGGGATTTGTCCGAAATCGGGCCGTACAGACCTGGGAGCTTGAAACGGCAGGTTCTTGAGACCTTGTTTAAAAGCGCACATACCTATGATTATTCGTGGGTTAAGGAACTGGAGTTCGAGCTTGATCTGAGGGAAAAGATAGTCCGAGCCGCAGAGAAGCTGAATTCCAGCCGGTTCGGTTTCGAGGTTTTTAAAGAGTCAAGATGCAATCCGAAGTTCTGGACAAGAACATCTGAAGGCGG